>JAQXSC010000101.1 GCA_029218825.1 Oscillospiraceae bacterium
CCGCCTAATCTCACATATATAGGCGATGGGGCTTTCAGATATAATACTAAATTAAAAGAAATCAACATACCTGAAACGGTTTCCTATATAGGTGCTAAAGCATTTGCAAACTGCGATAGTTTAAAGGAAGTGTATATTCCCGGAACTGTAAGGGTAATGGGACGTTCTGTTTTTGCTTCCTGTGACGGACTTGAAAAAGTAACTGTTGGTGAAGGTATAGAAACCATTCCTAAACTTACCTTTGAGTCTTGCAAAGCTTTGAAAAATGTTAATCTGCCTGACAGCATAATTTGGATTGAAAAATATGCTTTTTATAACTGCAAAAATCTAAATTCCTTATCAGTTACCGGTCGTGCGTTCTCTTTCGGCGAAAAGGCTGTTGGTTTTTACAAGAATAAAAAAGGAAAAGAAGTGCAAAATAAAAACTTTAAACTGAAAATATATGAACCGGGGCGTCTTTACTTAGATTCTACTTCTTTGAATTATGCAAATTTTCATGGCTTTGAATCTGTTTTTTACTTAGACGCAAAGGCACACTATATAATGTATTGTGAATTGTATTCAGGTTCAAGAATTAAGAATATTAAAACCAAGTTGAAAATCAAAGGAGTTGAAGTGGAAAAGTGGACTTCATCCAAGCCTAATGTAGTAAAGATTACACCTAACGGAAAGTTAAAAACTACAGGAAAAGGAACAACAACGCTAACAGCGAAACTAAAGGACGGTTCTACCTATAAAAGAAAACTTAAGGTTAAAATGTAGATTGAGAAACATAGGGTACCGTTCCTACCAAAAATACGCAAAGAAAAATAAAATTAATTTTACAGTGATTCAGTAAATCAAAACCACCCGTTTAACGGGTGGTTTTGATTTTATCTGTTATTAAATTACTCGTTTAACTTTATCTGCATAATAATATATAAACTCCGTTACGGTAGGTACGCCTTTCCTTGGGTTTATATATGCTGTGTAGTTCTTTTCCAGAGTTTCTATATCTGTATTGCGCCATGCATGGTTAATCGCTGTTTGCATTGCTCTTTCAACACTTGCGTCTGTTTTTGAATATGCTTTTCCAATCTCTGCACACAGATTGCTTCTCTTTTTATTGCAGGTTAGTTCGATGGCGTCTCTTAAATATTGTCTGCCTTTGAGTTTAGGGCTGATGCCTATCTGATCTAATTCCTTGTTAATCTGATCCTGCATTTTTGCAATATAGTCAATGCCGAATTTTAACTTGCTGACAGATGTATCAGTTTGTTGATTATCCAAAGGAACTCCGATTTCATCAAATGTCAAGAGGAAATTCAACACCATTTGAACACTGTAGTCATTTTGGTTTTTTGTAATAACAAAATCTGCCCCAAGATTTCGAGCGGCAGAATGTGTAATCGTACTGATGTTGTTTGTTACTACCAATATAAATGGCTTTTTGGGTAGATTTAGTTTATTTAACTCTTTTAGAAATGACAGTCCGTTACCCTTGCCCTTGTGCAGTTCCAAATCTAATACTATTGCTGTTGGCGGACGCTTTTTTATCATTTCGATTGCCTCGTCTGCATCGGAAGTACTTCCCGATAAATGTAACTGCCCATAGTATGGTATGAGATTTTTATATTCATTACAGGTTTTTATGTCGTCTTCTATTAAAACTAAATCGATTTTAGCCATTTCTACTCACCTCTTTACCATTATACTACAAAAACTAACATTTACCAACATTTTTCTACATTTTCCAAAATAAAAAATAATTTCTGTTTATCTATGCTCATTTTAAAATTAATATATGGGTTACTTATTAATAGAGGTGGGTAAAATGAGTAATGAATTCGGAATATTCATTAAAGAAAAGCGCAATAAAAGGTCATTGAATGTGAGAACCCTTGCAAAACTGACAGGTAAGTCAATTTCATACATCTCGAGTATCGAAACCGGACAGCGTTCTGCTCCGTCTGATGAGGTTCTTGAAAAATTGGCAGAGGTACTTTGTCTTAACAGCCGTGATAAAGCACGTATGTTTGACCTTGCGGCAAAGACGAAAAGTAAGCCCACTGTCGCAGCGGATTTGGTAACTTATATAAATGAGAATGAACTTGTTCATGATGTGTTAAGATTTTCAAAAGAACGTGAGGTTGAAGCCTCCGATTGGCAAAGTTTTATGAATATGATTAAAAATAAGTATTGAATGTCGTAGAACCTGCGAATTTTCAGAACAATATAGTTCAGATCTATACTGTATCAATCAAAAAAACTTTTTTTAAAATGAAAGACATCCTTCATATACAAAAAAGATATACGAAGAAAAAAGCCCGATTTTATCGGGCTTTTTTGCATTTTAGAGC
>JAQXSC010000102.1 GCA_029218825.1 Oscillospiraceae bacterium
AGGTTTCATCCAAATCTGTTGTTAAAAATTTGTACCAATCATCATCGGATTTTACTTTCATAACAGAAAAGACGGAGTAAGCAAATGCCCCGTCTTTCGTTTCAAGCACAACTGTCGGATGCTCTGTAAAATAAGAATAATCGGTATAGTTGCAAAAGTCTGCAAACATTGTGCCATTGTTCATATTGTGTCCGTAGATTATGAGATTGGTGCTGTCTGCTGAACACCTTGCATCAAGAAATGGTGTACCGCTGAAGCTGTACTCGCTATAAAAATTTTTGTTCAGATACTTCTGCGGATTACTTGGTGTATGCATAACAGGATAGTTTATGTTTGTTCCTGCTATGCTTATCCAGCCGAAGCACTCGGAATTCATCGCAATTAATTCTGATATTGAATGAGGTTCGTAGTATGTTGTGTAATAGACAAACGATTCATCTTGAACTCCATTATCGAAATCACTGACTTTTAATATATTTGGCTTTTTAATTGTTTCTTCAATGGTTGCATCTGTTGTTTCCTCAGTAACGACTTCTGCAAGCTGTCTGAATTCTTCCTTTTCCTTGTTTTCGGTGTGCATCCGTGAAAATATTGAAATCAGACAGGCAATTATAATTACAGAAAATACACCTATCACAATTCCCGTTTGGATTTTTCCTTTATACTTCTTCATTTTCTACCTCCGAAATATACTGCTCGCCGTCATAGTCAGGCATTAAATCGCCGTTCATACTTGCTTCAAAGTATATTGCAAGAAAACGCTTGATGTCTGCTTTTTTCATTCGGGTTACTTCAAAACCCTGATCTGATATGATTTTTTCGACTCTGTTTGCTTTCTGCAAAATATTTTCTGATTTTGAAGATTTGCACCTTGCGATGAACAGGAACTGCCTTGCGGTTGAGGTTTCGGTCTGAATACTGTCGAGAAAATCCAAATCCTTGTTAAGAATCCTTCTGACCTTTTCATTCTGTTCAGCTTCAATTCTGCCCTTGATATAGCTTTTGTTTGTATCAAAGCACTCGCAGGAATCGGTACAGGTAATCTCAATATCCGGCACAGCAGAAAGTACCATCATCAGGTGACGCACTTTGATTTCAATATTCGTGTGAGAAAGTACGGAAATATTGGTCGGCTGAACCATATAGAAGATGAGTTCTTCTTTGCCGACCTTTAAGCCGTTTTTTGTAAAGGTTTTTATACCCAGCAAGTCCTGTACTGATTTGCCTTTTTGCTTTGTTTTCTTCTGCTTGTTTTTCATTTATTTGCCCCTTTCTGCCCAAAAATAAATCTGTTGAGTTGATATAAAATACTTCACAGCATAGCGGATAAAGTCCAGAATAGTTG
The DNA here is from genome assembly GCA_029218825.1 of Oscillospiraceae bacterium. Lineage (GTDB taxonomy): Bacteria > Bacillota > Clostridia > Oscillospirales > Acutalibacteraceae > Ruminococcoides. Next base: position 1,346 of record JAQXSC010000102.1, read on the forward strand.
TATCTTCAAGTCGTATTGACAAAAATCCGAAACACAGTGTCACTGCAAGCGGTACTATTATCCTCGTCTGTGCAAGTATAAGGATTGATAATAAAAGTGCTATGCTCATAATTGCAAAATCCCGCAAGCTCCACAGCCACAGATTGGCGGTAGCTTTGAGGTTCTGCGGATATAAATACGTGGTCATAATATAATTCTCCTTTACTTTGTCGCTCTCGCAACACTTCTCGTCAGATTAACAGCAGTTGTAGTTGCGTGAACAATGCTTGTCATATTTACCTTAACTGATGAGTCAAGTCCGAACTGTTGTGCAATTCTCGGAACTTCGTTTGATGCAAGCATTATTCCAAGTCCCAAAAGCATATTGCCGGGGAAGGTCAGCAAACCGAGGAACAGCAGAGTTGTCTGCATAAATGCCGTCAGGCACAGCGCCGCTATTTGCTTTATCCACTGATTAAAGCCGTCCTGATAACCTCTCGGAACGCTGAACATATACAACGCACCTACCGCCATCTGAATCAGCAGAATTCCGCCACGCTTGATGTTCGCAAAGAAAATCTTAATAACGCAATAGGCAAAGGCTATCATGCATAACAGATTCAGTAATCCAAATGTTGTCTGGTTTGCCACTGCAAAACTTCCCTCCAACACACTTGTGCTTTGTCCTGCTAAATCAATGCTTTGTTGTCCTGCCATTAGGGACGACAAATCCTTTGAGAATGTGTTTTGCAGACTTATGCAGAACTTGTACAGTTCCACAGGTACAACGCCGAACAGCGAACAAGCAAAAAAGCCTTTAAGCACATTAATTGCGGTCGTCTTTATGTTCGCTCTGCCGTTCTGATATTCAATAGCCACATCAAATACGGCGACGACCGTGCCTGCGACGAACAATGCCCAGCCGAAAAGCGTAAACAGATTTATTGTCGCCTGCACCCATTCAAGGTCGAAGACATCTGCTCCCATATTTCCCATCATCGTGAAGAAGTCTGCAACAGCGTTGTAAATCGTTTCATAAAACCACTGAAGCATTGTGTCCCATATAGCGTTTGAGATTTGCTCACCGAGGTAATCAAACACACTGCCTATGGCACTGCCAATTCCACCGATGAAATCACCTATCCAATCAAAAATATAAATCACCTCGCAAAAGGCTGTTATGACTCAACACAACAGCCCTTATTAATTTTTACTAAAGTACCGTCCAAATGTATAGCGGTGCTGTAAGAGAGAACACAAGACAGCCGAAAAGAATTGCCGGTGCGGTGAACTCAAATTGTCCATGCTTGCGGTAATCAAGATAGGCCGTAGCCAGTTTTACAAAGAAAAGTATCGCAAGAATCATATCAACCGCAGGAAACACAACATTATTTACAACATTTTTAATCTGTGTTTGAGCCGAGGTCCATGTGCTTTCGATTGCTGATGATACATCTCCTGCGGCAAAGACTGTTACTGCCGATATTCCGATCATCAACATTACAATGGCAATGCCAATAAACAATTTCAGTATTTTAAATTTGTTTGACTTTATCATTTTTTACCTCCGATTTTCTTAAATCATTCTCCGATATATACCTGACTTTGATGTTCAGTTTTTCAGCGAAGCGAATCTCTGTTTTCATACCCTCGGTTATTTCATCACCGAAAACCCAGACCGCATCGCACACCCAGAGCATAGAA
>JAQXSC010000103.1 GCA_029218825.1 Oscillospiraceae bacterium
TAAAATTTTTTCGAAACAGAATTCTGCATTCGAATCTTCGAAAGCAATTTCATATTTGAAATTTTGAGATTTCAAAAATTCCGGCTGAAAACGGACGGATGCTTAATTCTTTGCTGAATGACAACAAGCCACGTAAGATTATTTTTCCTGAAAAGGGTACTGTTAAAATTGACCGTGTGCTTTGGGCAGGCAACAACAAAACCATTATAGCCAATAACTGTAATATTGTTCAGACAACAGACAAAAGCCCTGTTATGCTTTGTCAGGTAAAGAGGACAAACTATGAAAATTTGCAAAATCTTGTTGTGCAGGGCGGTACATGGAAAACAAAAACAGGTAATGAAAATATTACCTTCAGATTTGAACACGCAAATAATTTGAAATTTAAAAACTGTAAAGTATATACCCACTACAACGCTCACGGCATTGAACTAATCGCTTGTAAAAATGTTATTATTAACAGTTGTCAGGTTCTTGCGGTAAATAAACACGCAAGTTCAACCTCTTTAGAGGAGGCAATACAACTTGATGTTGCCACTACGCGCACAGCGCCGTCTGTAGGTACAAAGTTTGCCAACGGTGCAGCATGTCATAATATTAAAATTAATAAATGTACCGTAAAGGGTTCAAGGGGTATTTGTGCAAACAGATGTGTTGACGATGCAAATAAATCAATTCAAATGCACACTAACATAAAGGTTCTTAACAGCGATATAACCGGCACAAGTTCAGAGGCACTCGTATTACATAATGCAGTAGGATACAAGGTTATCGGCAATAAAATCGTTACTGAAAACACACGTTACTCTACTCCCTATTCCAACGGCATTAACGTAGAAATTTTCGGTTATTCATCAGTATCATCAAAGTATTCAAATACCATTTCGTCAAATAAAATATACGGCGCTAAAAACAGTATTCATATTGCGACAAATACTTCATCAAGATACGGTACAACTACCGTTAGCGGAAATAAACTGTACAGCAAAATGGGTGCAGGAAGTACAATGGTGTTAAGCGGAGACAATAAGTTTATTAACAAAAACAATTCCTCCTACACCTGGAAATAATCAAAAGAGATAATAAAAACGGATACATTTTTGTGTCCGTTTTTTGGTATTAATAAATTTAAAATATTTTGCAACCAAAATCCGATGTGGTGCGTATTACTTATAGAGGGGGGAGATTAATGGCAGAGAAACTGTATGCAGGGCATACTTTTGAAGAAGTAGTCAGGCTGTACGCAGATACCGTTACAGGCGTGTGCGTAATGCGTTTGCGGAACAGTACCGACGCAGAGGATTGCTTTCAAAATGTGTTTTGCAAGTTGTATTCAAAATCCCCTGAATTTGACAACGACGAGCATTTAAAAGCATGGCTTATTCGAGTTGCCATTAACGAATGCGTCAGCTATGCTCGAAAATTTCGTATGCCTTTTATCTCAAAACCCCCTGAAGATAATGCTTATTACGATAATACGGATAGTATGGATATGTCATGGGCATTAATGGAAACCCCCCTGAAATACCGTGACGTCCTCTATCTGTATTATTGTGAGCAGTATAAGGTAAAGGAGATTTCCCAAATACTTAAAATAAAAGAAAACACAGTAAAGTCCTTGTTAAAACGAGGCAGAGAAGTGCTTAAAATTATTTACGGAGGTGATGACGCGTGAAAGACTTTAACTTTGATAAGTTGAAAAACATTAAAACTCCGGACAGCTGGATAGAAAATGCCGTTAATATTCCTAACGTTCAGAAGAAACCTAAAAAAGTTATCCCTTTTAATACTCGTGTTGTTGCCACAGCGGCTTGTTTAGCATTCTGCTTTGTGTTGGGAAGCGTTATGTTGCCTATAGTGAATACCGACCCCACCGCAGTAGTAAGACCTCTCACAGAGCCTACAACGGAAAATACGGACAACAATTCACAGAATAAAACCGAAACAAAGGGTTATAGTTACAGTTCAGACCCAACCTTGCCAAAGGTTGACGAAATTTTGCCTGTTATCATTTTGCCAAACGGCGAAACCGTCACCCTATACCCAACTAATAATACAGACAGTTTTCATTCAGAGGCGGAAGTTGATGAGGTAAACAAGGGCAACGTAGGAAGTCACACAGGAAACGCCTCTGTTTCCAAGGATGAAACCACAGTAACCTTTGCTACAGAGCCTGAGGAAACAGTAACCGTACCAACGGAATTTCCCACAGAACCTGTAGTTACAGAGCCTACGGAACAGACAACCATAGCAACAACCCCAACCTATACCCAGCCTGTTACTCAGCCAACTATTCGCCCAACATATACTCAACCTGTGACCTTCCCCACAGAACCTACGGAAGGGGTAAACCCAACAATACGACCTTCGGCTCCTGAACAACCTACATTTTCCTCACAGCCTACATTTGCTCCCACCGAGCCTACTATAAGCACAGTTCCCTCAACGGAAAACAAACTTTTCAAAAACTCGGTGATTTTCTATCCTGAAAATATCTCCGACTATACAAATGACGGAAATGTTTATTGCCATATAATCGGTGCAGACGGCAGAGAATATGCCCAAAAGTTTTCAAGCGCAGAAGTTTCAAACCTTAAAGGCAACTATATTGTTTATAATCCATATAACTCTTTAGGGAATTTGACAATGGAGAAGAATAAATATTACGATATTTATTTCTATACAAAATCTCACACTTCAAAAACCTATCGTTGTTATCTTGGCACAAACAATTATTATATTATAGAATAAGGAGGAAAGCCCTATGAAAAAATTTATCGCATTACTATTATCACTAACCCTAATAATTTCTGCTTTTTCCACAGTGGGAGCGTTTGCTCTTGAGGATACTCCTACAGTAGATAAAAGTGAATTATACACTGTATTGAGAAACGGTCCACCTGTCGGCGGAAGATACACTCCTGAATCATTAGAGGCGTTTGAAATTGCAAGAGAACAGGCACAAGCGGTTTACGATGACCCAAATGCAACTCAGGAGCAGGTTGATAAAGCCGTAAAAGATATAGAAGATGCAATAGACAATATACAGGTGGCAGAAGTTGACGTAACAAAGTTAGGAGAATTGCTTGATTCTGCCTCATACTATTTTGAGAACAAGGATAAGTACACTACTATAAGTTTCAAGGCTTTCAAAGACGCATTCGGCGAGGCACAGGCTCAGTACTATTTAGGCAACCTACAGTCGGAAATCGACTCTGCCTATAATGACCTTGATACGGCAATTAAGAATCTCGTTTTAATTACAGATACTGCCGGGGTATTTAAAGAGTACGTGGATTCACGCAAGCCTATTACCAAAAACCGCACCTATGTATATACAGAGTTAACCCATATCGGCGAATACAAGGTAGTTTACGGTGGCTACAGTGAGAAACGCACAAACAACTACAGCAAATATGTAGGCGGTTACTGCTTTAAACTGAATCGTTTAGTCAGCCCTGACTCCTTGGCTATTTATTTAGTTAAAAATGACGAAGTAATCTTTTTGGAGGAGGCGTTCAGAGACGGACTTGTTCCTGATATGAAGGTAGTTGTTGACGCATTTAACAGTTGCCAATACAAGGACGATATGGTAATTGAGTTCGTAAAAAACGAAAAGTCCTTAAAGCAAAAGATTGAAGAAAAATTCGGCGATGTAGAAGTAAAGGATTACAGGTATATTTTTACTTGGAATCAATATGACATAGCATATGCTTCCGGCGATACTGAAAACAAAGAATGTTCCGACAATTTCGGAGATTACAAATTTACTTCAACTATAACTTCTACCCCTTACGATATGGGTATTTACTGCGTTTCAAACGAAAAAGCCTATACATTAATAGGGGCGTATGAAAATGACCTTATTTCTGATATTTATCCGATTTTGAGAACACTATCGGAAAAAGACAGCAGATATTCATATGTAAACACAAACCCAACTATTGAATCGGAATTTTATGAATATGCAGGATTGTCAAAATCCAGCGGATTCTTTGAGATAATCGGAGAAACAGAGGACTACAAGGTATGTTGCGGAGGTAGTGACGGTTTCACCTGCCTGTACTATTCCCACGTAATCGGTGAATACGAATTTATTTCTCCGGCACAAGCGTACCCCTATGATTTAGCCCTGTTTATCTACAAGGACGGTGCTTTCAAAAAGCTCCACCAGTCTTACCTTGACGGAGATATTGATATAGATGAAGTTGTAGGACTTATTAAAGATTTCCAATACGTTTCAAACAACATTAAGCCTTTGATAAAAATAGAGATAGGAAAAATAGGGGATTACACCCTGTATTACAAGGGACTTCAGGTGAACGGCAACGAAAGTGAGAATATTAATTTAGGTGACAGTACAGTTAGAGTTAAGGGCATAATGAAAGACAATATGTTTTCCCATAATTACGGCTCAACTGTTTTAGGATTGTACCTTGAGGATAATAACGGTAACACTACCGACCTGCAAAGTGCATATGATACAGGCTTGATAACTGACGCTCAGGCAGTTGCTAATATGCTCGGCGATATAGAGAACAGTTCAAAATATTTTGATATTACTTCAAACACTACCAATCCAACCGACCCGAATCCCACAAATCCCACAGACCCAATTTCAACAAATCCAACCGACCCAACCAATCCTACGGACGATGACGGGAAAGAAATACTTGAAGAGCCACAGCCTGTAAAAAACGCAAATCCAATTAAGGTAAAGGCAAATACAGTAACTGTAAAAGCAAAAGCTCTAAAGACCAAAAATGTTACCAAAGAGGCTTTGAAAATCACAAAAGCAAAAGGCAAGGTCAGTGTTGCAATTACAAAGATTACCCTAAAGGGCAAAAAGGTTTCCAAGAAAATTGCCAATAAATTCAGCATTACTTCAAAGGGCAAATTAACTATGGAAAAAGCACTTGCAAAAGGTAACTACAAAATCACCGCAAAGGTAGTTGCAAAAGGCAGTGTGCATTACAAGGCTAAAACATTAACTAAAACATTTACAGTAAAAGTTAAATAGGCCATACATTTAAAAAGGCTGTGAGAAATGAGTTATTACCAATTCATTTTTCACAGCCTGTATTTTTTCTCCTGATTTATTTTTCTTTTTTGTAAATATATTTCAACACTTTAATTCTTTTGTGACAAAATATTAAATTATCTTTTTTCTTTTATAAAAAATAACATTTCTTTAACCTTTTTAGTGACATTTAAACTAAATATTACAATCACTTGACAATTTACATACAAGTTTACCAAATTTCGGTTACAGTTTACAATTACATATTGACTTTATCTAGATTATATTGTATAGTTTTTATGGATGAAATTGTGGTGTGTTATCTTTGTAACCACAAGGGGTTGTGTTTTTTTACAAAATTGTAATTATTTTTAAGTTGGAAGGTAAATATAATTACTATTGCACAAGCATAGTCCCAATTAAAAAACAGACAATAAGCATATACACATATATATTATGTATTGGAGTGTGCCGTTTTGGAAAAATATGTAATTAACGGTGGCAAAGTTCTTAATGGCGAAGTAACTATCAGCGGTGCAAAGAATGCAGCGGTTGCTATTATCCCTGCGGTTATCCTTTGCGACGAGCCTTGCCGTATTGAAAATATACCAAATATCAGCGACGTTTCTCTTATCGGTCGCATCCTTCAGCAGTTAGGTGCCGAAGTCAGAAGAATTGACAAATCAACATTGTATATAGACCCAAGAATGATTAATTCTCACGTTGCTACTACCGACCTTGTTCGTGGTATGCGTGCGTCTTACTATCTTTTGGGTGCATTATTGGGACGTTACAACAAAGCAAAAGTTGCTCTGCCCGGCGGCTGTAATTTCTGCGCTCGTCCTATCGACCAGCACCTAAAAGGCTTTGCGGCTTTAGGCGCAAGACACGAACTTGTGAACGGCGCGATTATTGACGTAAAGGCTGATTCTCGTCTAAAGGGCAACAGCGTTTACCTTGATATGGTGTCCGTAGGCGCAACTATGAATATTATGCTTGCGGCTGTTAAGGCAGAGGGCCTTACAGTTATCGAGAATGCAGCAAGAGAACCACATATCGTTGACCTTGCAAACTTCCTTAACTCAATGGGTGCGCAAATTCGCGGTGCTGGTACAGATGTTATTAAAATACGTGGCGTTGAATATCTCCACGGCGTTACCTATTCAATTATTCCGGACCAGATAGAAGCAGGTACATATATGTGTGCCGCTGCTGCTACAAGGGGTAAAGTCCTTGTTAAGAACATTACTCCAAAGCACCTTGATTCCATTACTGCAAAACTGAGAGAAATCGGTTGTGAGATTAAAGAGTATGACGAGGCTATTTTAGTTGACGCAACTAAAAAACCTCTTACACGTTGCAATATTAAAACTATGCCTCATCCGGGCTTTCCTACCGATTGCCAACCGCAGTTTACAACATTACTTGCCACTGTAAACGGCACAAGTATCGTAAACGAAAACGTGTGGGAAACTCGCTATCAGTATGTTTCGGAACTGGCATTAATGGGCGCTCATATTTCCGTTGAGGGCAGACTTGCCATTATTGAGGGCGGTTCAAAGTTAAAGGGCGCTCCTGTAAAGGCTACTGATTTACGTGCCGGTGCGGCTTTGGTAATTGCAGGATTGTGCGCCGACGGTGTTACTGAGGTTGGCTCAATCCAGTACATTGAACGTGGATACGAAAATTTAATTGAAAAACTTGTTGCTTTAGGTGCTGACATCAAAAAGGTTTATAAGAGTGAAAGCACAGACCATGTTTTAAGAGCATAAATAAGAATTTTAGGGTTGCTGTTCGGCAACCCTTTATTTTTTGCTTATCAAAGTTTAGCAAAATTTTGTAGGCCCCTTTGTGTAAAGTAGAGTAACTTGTTTGATTATTACAAAGGCCCCTTTGTGTAAAGGGGGCTGTCACGAAGTGACTGGGGGATTGTAAAATTTGACTGTTATAATAGCAGAAAAGTTATATTCAAATTCCACAATCCCTCCGTCAAAAATCAAGATTTTTGCCACCTTCCTTTACACAAGGGAGGCAAAATTCTCCGCCAAAGGCGGCTTATAGATTCGGTGGGGAACAGAAGTTGAATCATTTATGAATATTTCTTCACGTCATTCATTTTCAATTTTCCATTAATTTTGTTTTTCAACAAACTCTCTACAGAGCTTGTTGGAAAACAAAATATATACACTCGACTTTTTTGTAATAAAATGATATAATAATTTGAATTATTTAATATGGAGAGATTATTTTGGCAAAGGTAGTACCTCTGTTTTCCGGAAGTAAGGGGAACAGTTATTTTATAGGCTCCTCCGGTGAGGGTGTGCTTATAGACGCAGGCAGAAGTTGTAAACAACTTGAAAAGGCACTTGAACTTAACAGCATTAATATAAAATCTATCGGCGGTATTTTCATTACCCACGAGCATATTGACCATTGTAACGGTCTGCGAGTTTTTGCAAAGCGTTACGGTATCAAGGTTTACGGCAGTTTGGGTACTCTGACTGTCCTTGAGGAACTGGGACATCTTGACCCTGTTATTGAAACGCAGGTTATTGAAAGCAGAGTGGCGGTAGGCAATATGGAAATTGTCCGTTGCAATACTTCCCACGACGCAAGGGAAAGTTGTTGCTATCAGGTTACAACCGCTGACGATAAGAAAGCCGCAGTAGCCACAGACTTAGGCGTTATGACCGATTCGGTAAGGCAGATTATTAAAGAGAGCAACTTCGCCGTTGTAGAGTCAAACCACGATGTAAAAATGTTGAAACTTGGCATTTATCCACAGAGCGTTAAGAGGCGCATACTGTCCGATAAAGGGCATCTTTCCAATGACGCCTGTGCAAGTGAACTTGCGGATTTTGTAAAAAGCGGAACTATCCGACTTATGCTTGGACATATTTCCGAAAACAACAACATTCCAACCCTTGCCCTTAACACAAATATAAACGCACTTTCAAAAGAGGGTATGAAAAACGGAATTGACTTTACCCTCGCTACAGTACCCCCTGAAACTTTGGGAAAATCTGTAGTTTTTTGAGGTAACTATGCTGACTGTAAATATAATTTGTATCGGAAAAATTAAAGAGAAATATTGGACTGAGGCAATAGGGGAGTACTCAAAAAGATTGACCTCATTTTGTAAATTCAACATTATCGAACTTGACGAGGAAAAGGTAACTTCTAACCCAAACGATTCCCAAATCAGCGGAATACTACAGGCAGAGGGCAAAAGAATAATAGCAAAATTATCTAAAAATTCCTACGTAATTCCAATGTGCATTGAGGGTAAAATGTTAAGTTCTACGGAACTTGCCGAAAAACTCTCCCAAATTCCAATGCAGGGAAAAAGCAGTATTGATTTTATAATCGGCGGAAGTTGGGGACTGTCGGAGGAAGTAAAATCAAAAGCAGATTTAAAGTTGTCAATGAGCAAAATGACTTTCCCCCACCAAATGGCAAGGGTCGTGCTTTGCGAACAGATTTATCGTGCTTTTGAAATAGCCTCAAACGGAAAATATCATAAGTAAAAGGAGGGGATATTATGGCTTTTGACGGAATGATGATGCGCCACGTTATTAACGAACTAAAGGTAGAGGCTTTAGGTTCAAGAGTGTATCAGATTTATCAGCCTAATCGTGACGAAATAATCATAGTATTGCGTACACAAAATGGAAACAAACGCCTGTTGCTTTCATCAAGGGCAAATTCCCCACGTTTACACTTTACAGACTATTCTGTAGAAAATCCCGCAACACCTCCAATGCTGTGTATGTTGATGCGTAAAAGACTTGGCGGCGGTAAACTGATTGATGTTCGCCAATATGGTCTTGACAGAGTTGCTTTCCTTGACTTTGAGTGTGTAAACGAACTTGGCGACAAGGTTAATATTACAATCGCCGTTGAAATAATGGGCAAGTACAGCAACGTGATTATGATTGACGGCAACGGAATAGTAATTGATGCCCTTAAAAGAGTTGATATGTCTATGTCCTCGCAACGTCTTGTACTGCCTAATTTGGAGTATAATGTTCCGCCCCCACAGGATAAGGCGAATATTCTCTTACAGGACGTGGAAAAGGTTGCAAAGGATATTTACGAACTATCCGAAACCAAACCTCTAAACAAAGCAATCCTTAACAGTATTCAGGGTATATCCCCAATCATATGCAGAGAAATCGAAAACACAGCAGGGGACAGTTATGAAAAACTCCTCTGTGAACTTACAAAACTGCGTGATACTGTGCTGACCTATAAGGGTGTTCCCACTATGGTATATCACAAAGACGATAACAAGCCCTTCGATATTACCTTTGTTGACGTAAATCAGTACGGAGATTTGGCGGAAACGAAAACCTGCCACAGTTTTTCGCAACTCCTTGACAGTTTCTATATAGAACGTGACAGCGCTGACAGAATGAGAGTAAAGTCGGCGGATTTGTCAAGGGTGCTGACAAACCTTGTAAATCGTACCGCAAACAAGATTAACAATCAGCGTCAGGAACTGCGTGTATGTGCAGACAGGGAGCAACTGCGTATTAAAGGCGATTTGCTACAGGCTAATCTGTATCGAATTAACCGTGGAGCAGAAAGCGTTGTGGTAGATAACTTCTATGATGAAAACAACGCTCCTATAGAAATAAAGTTGAATCCGGCAATTTCACCGGCACAAAATGCCCAGAAATATTACAAGGATTACAACAAAGCCAAAACGGCACAGCAAATGCTTACGGAACAGATACAAAAGGCAGAGGAGGAACTGATATACCTTGAATCCCTAAAGGATGTTCTGTCAAGGGTAAAAACCGAAAAAGAGTTAAATCAGGTTCGCCTTGAATTTATGGAGCAGGGATATATTAAAAAACCTCGCGGAGCAAACAAAAAGCCCCAGCAACTTCCCCCTATAGAGTTTACAACCTCCGACGGTTTTAAAGTGCTTGTAGGCAGAAACAATAAGCAAAATGACCAACTTACATTGAAAACTGCAAATAACCGAGATATTTGGTTTCATACAAAGGATATCCCCGGTTCTCATACAATTCTTTTAACCGAGGGCAAAGAGCCTACGGATACTGCAATACTTGAAACTGCGCAGATTGCCGCATACCACAGCAAAGCCAAAGACAGCAATAACGTGCCTGTTGACTATACCTATGTTAAGTACGTGTCAAAGCCAAAAGGGGCAAAACCCGGTATGGTGATTTTTGTAAACAATAAAACCCTTTTTGTTACACCGAAAACCCCAATGTAAATAAATTCTACAAAATTCCCCAAAAGAATTTTATTTACAAATATTTAACATATAATTAACGTGTAATTAACATAGGAAAGTGTGGATTTACACTTTTGGTTAATTTAAATTATCGGCTACAGATTGCCTAAAGTGGGGTAACCGAATGGATGCGTACAGTATTTTATTAAAAGTAATTATGGCTCTTGGCGGACTTGGACTTTTCCTTATCGGTATGAAAAATATGGGTGAGGGTCTTGAACTTGCCGCCGGCAGCAAACTTCGAACTTTGCTGGAAAAAATTACAAGCAATAAGTTTGTTGCTATGCTTGTAGGTGTATTGGTAACAGGTGTTATCCAAAGTTCCTCTGCCACAGACGCAATGGTGGTAGGTTTTGCCAACGCAGGACTTATGAATTTATCACAGGCTATCGGTGTTTTGTTCGGTGCAAAGATTGGTACTACGGTAACTTCTCTGCTTCTTGCAATCGATATTAAAGCCTTTGTGCCTATCTTTATATTCTTAGGCGCAGTTATCATTACTTTCTTTAAGAAAAACAACTACAAATACTACGGACAGATTGCCGCCGGTTTCGGTATGCTGTTTTTGGGACTTTCCTTAATGAGCCAGAATCTTAAATGGATGGGCGAAAGCGAGGCATTTTTGAGTATTGCGGATAAACTCAGTTTCCCACTTCTCGGCTTAATTGTAGGCGTTGTGTTTACAGGTATTATTCAAAGTTCATCTGCTTCCGTAGGTATCTTGATGGCACTTGCAACAGCAGGTGTAATCACCAATCTTGACCAGGCTGTTTATGTGGTGTTCGGTTTCAACGTAGGCGCTTGTTCCGCAGCACTTTTGTCATCTCTCGGTGCAAATCGTACAGCAAAGCAGATTGCCTTTTCAAACCTTCTGATAAGTTGTATAGGCGCTGTAATTATGACGGTGGTTACAATATTCCTGCCGTTCACAAGTGCAATCGATTACTTCCTGCCGGCAGAAACAGTTGGCGTAGCCGCTCAAATTTCAGCGGCTCATATCCTCTTTAATATTGCAATTACGGTAATCCTTTTACCTTGCTCTAATTTGATTATCAAGTTGACAAATCTGATTATGCCTGTTAAAGAGGACGAGGAAGACGAGGTTACTGTTTATCTTGACTCTCGTATTCTTACAACTCCGCCAATGGCTGTTCAGCAGACAGAGAAAGAGTGCGCAAGACTTGCAAGTCTTGCTCGTGCAAGTTTCGATTTAGCCTTAGAGGCTGTTTTGAATAAAAACGCAAAGGCTATCGAAAGGTTAAAAGACAATGAATCTACAGTCGATAAACTCACCCACGGAATCACAAAGTACATAGTAAAAATCAACGGTCTTGATATTATAGATTATGACCGCAAGGTTATGGGCGCTATGTATAACGCTATTCAGGACCTTGAACGTATAGGCGACAGAAGTGAAAATATCTGCGAATCCGCACAGGAACTGATTGACGGTCATGCGGAATTTTCAGACGTGGCTCAAGAGGAACTCAAAAACGTTTGCGACCTTGTTTCCGATATTCTTGACGACAGTTTCTACCTGTTCTCAAATCAGAGTAAAGACCAAGAGTTAATCGAAAAGGTTATCCAAACAGAGGAAATGATTGACGAACTAACCGACAGATACAGGCTTAACCATATTGCACGTTTGAGCAGAGGTGAGTGCAGTGCAGAGTCCGGCGCAGTATTCCTTGAATTACTTACAAACCTTGAAAGAGTAGGCGACCATGCTGTAACGGTGGCTTTCTGCATTCCTTATAAGCGCCCGCAACAACAGGTTGTTACAACTTAATTTAGTATAAAAATTCAAAAGCAGATGGGATTTAAACTCATCTGCTTTTTTATTTGATAGGAAACTTCAAATAATTGATAAATTTGTCAGTAATTGAAAAATGATTTTATGTTACCGTTAATTCATCTTATCATCCTATCAAACAAAAAAATAATTTATATTGCCCGCTCAGTTGCGCCCTGCGTGCGCACGAGCGATGGCTAAAGAAAGCGCACGCATATGGTGCGCACGCTTTCTTACACCATATTTTCAAGTTATGTTAATAAAACGCAACAAATATTAACATACAAGTAAATAAAAATTGATAGATTATCCAATGATTATAGGCTATAATTAAGTCAATGGAGGTATGAATAATATGATTGGTATGAATATAAAACATTTGAGAAAAAAGCACGGTTTTTCCCAAGAGGATATTGCCGAACAACTGGGGGTAACAAGACAGACTGTTGCAAAGTGGGAGGCAAATGAAACTCTGCCTGATATTATGAGTTGTTTTGAACTGTCTAAAATATTCAGCGTTACTATGGAAATGCTGATGTTTACTGATTTTACAAATTCCGGAACAGAAAATCCTGACGAAAAAGACGGCAAGTATATTTTCGGCATTTCCAAAGTAGGGGAGCGAGGTCAGATTGTAATTCCCAAAAAGGCGAGAAGTGTTTTTGAAATAGAAACCGGCGACAGATTGCTGATTTTGGGAGATAAGGCAAAGGGTATGGCGATAGTTAAATTGGGCAGTATTCCCAATTTTGATTGAGGTGGAAACAATGACAGCAATAAAAACAGAAAACCTTACAAAGAAGTATAAGGACAAAACTGTTGTAAATAAGTTAAATCTTGAAATTAACAAAGGGGAACTATTCGCCCTTTTAGGCGTAAACGGAGCAGGTAAATCAACAACAATAAAAATGCTCACAACTTTGGTAACACCAACAAGGGGAGATGCTATTCTCTTTGGCAAAAGCATTGTATCAGACAGACAGGAGGTTAAGGAAATTACAAGCGTTTCTCCGCAGGAAACAGCAGTTGCACAAAATCTGACTGTAAAGGAAAACCTGCAACTAATGGCAAAAATTTACGGCTTTAAGGGCAGTCAGGTTGATGAAAAGGTCGCAGAAATAATGGCAAAATTTGACTTGGAGGAAATAGCAAAGTCAAAGGCAAAAACACTTTCAGGCGGTTGGCAAAGACGTTTGAGCATAGCAATGGCGCTTATTTCCGAGCCAAAGATTTTATTTTTAGACGAACCTACTCTCGGACTTGACGTTCTTGCACGTAGAGAACTTTGGGAACAGATTGAAAAGTTAAAGGGCAACACTACTATTATACTGACAACTCACTACCTTGAGGAAGCGGAGAGCCTGTCCGACAGAATCGGTATTATGAACAAGGGTGTGCTTAAGGCTGTGGGTACAGCAACAGAGTTAATTCAACTTGCCCAAACAGAGGACTTTGAACAGGCGTTTGTCAAACTGTCAAAGGAGGCGGTTTAATATGAAAATGTTAGCATTTGCAACACGAAATACAAAGGAAATTCTCCGTGATATGTTGACGCTCTTATTCGGTTTAGGCTTTCCTATTATTTTATTGCTGTTGCTTTCCGCCATAAATGCAGGAATACCAAAGGAAGCGGCAGCGGCAAGTACAATGTTTCAAATCCAAAACCTGACCCCGGGAATTACAGTATTCGGACTTAGTTTTATGTCACTTTTTTCCTCAATGCTGATTTCAAAAGACAGGACAACAAGTTTTATTTTAAGGCTTTTCACTTCACCGCTAAAGCCAAAGGATTTCATATTGGGATATACCCTACCTCTGTTGCCTATGGCTGTGGTGCAAACTGCGATTTGCTACATAGTCAGCCTGTTTTTAGGCTTTGAATTCAGCGCAAATATGCTGTTGGCACTTGTGGTAAATATCCCTATGTCTGTTGTGTTTATCGCACTTGGTCTGCTTTTCGGCACAATTCTGAATGAAAAGGCAGTTGGGGGAATTTGCGGTGCATTGCTTACAAACCTGTCGGCTTGGTTTTCAAACATTTGGTTTGACACAGGTCTTGTGGGCGGTTGGTTTAAAACAGTAGCAGATATTCTGCCCTTCTCCCACGGAGTAAATGCAGGACGATATGCAGTATCAGGCGAGTATTCACAGATTATGCCGGAACTTATTTGGGTAATCGGATATGCAGTTGTGCTGACGGTTACGGCGATTATCGTTTTTTCCGTTAAGATGAAAAGAGATAAATAGTTTTTGATTTCGCGGGTTGTAGTTAATACAGCCTGCTTTTTGCTTTTATAATAAAAACCTGTAATTTTTGTGAAAAATGACAAACTAAAAGTAAAAATACACAAAAAACATCAATGTATTTTGTATAGGAATTTAGCATATAATCTCAAGTAGCCTATTGTATGAAATATACAAAAATGGTATAATATATAGGTAATTTGTGTTAATTATATTAAAATTGACGTTTGAGAGGATGATTTAATTGAAACAATATGACCCAAAAAATATTTTAAATATCGTTTTGGCAGGACACTCCGGTTGCGGTAAAACTTCTGTGGCAGAGTCTATGCTCTATTTGAGCAAAGCCTCCGACAGACTTGGCTCTATAGCAGACGGTAACACCGTGCTTGACTATGACGCAGAGGAAATCAAGCGTCAGGCTTCATTGATGACAGCGGTTGCTCCTGTTGAATGGAAGAACACAAAAATCAACCTAATCGACACTCCGGGACTTTTCGACTTTGAGGGTGGCGTCAGCGAAGGTATGCGTGCCGCTGATTCCGCATTGATTGTAGTTTCAGGTAAGGACGGAGTAGGCGTCGGAACGGAAAAGGCTGTAAAGGCGGCTACCAAAGAGGGTATCGCAAAGATATTCTTTGTAAACGGTATCTGTGACGAGGACGCACGTTTCTATCGTGTATTCGAGGACTTAAAGGCTACTTTCGGCCCATCTGTTTGTCCTGTTGTTGTTCCTTATATCCAAGACGGCAAGGCTGAAATTTACGTAAACGTATTCGAGTATCGTGCTTATAAATACGCAAACGGAACTGTAACTCCTACAGATATGCCTGATATGGGTCCAAGACTTGAGGGTCTCCGTGAGGCTATCAAAGAGGCTGTTGCAGAAACTTCCGAGGAACTCCTTGACAAATTCCTTGAGGGCGAGGAGTTCACTCCTGAGGAAATTATTATGGGTGTTTCGCAGGGCGTTAAGGACGGCTCAATCTGTCCTGTATTCTGCGGTGACGCTCACAACACTTTCGCCATTGATATGCTTTTAAATTCCCTTGTATGGCTTGCTCCAAAGTCAGACAGCCGTTCTGAATTGGGCGTTGACCCAAAGGGTGACCCTGTGGAAATTAACGTAACTCCTGACGGCGCTGCTGCCGGAATTATCTTTAAAACAGTTGCTGACCCATTTGTAGGAAAACTGTCCTACATAAAGGTTGTATCCGGCAAGATTTCTTCCGATGTTCCTGTTATTAATATGCGTACCGGTGAGCCTGAACGTATTACAAAGGTGCTTACAGTTCGCGGCAAAAAGCAAGAGGACGTTCAGTATATCGGCGCAGGTGACATTGGCGCAGTTCCGAAACTTACCAACGCAAAAACAGGCGATACACTCTGCTCACCTTTAAGAAAGGTTACACTTGAGCCTATCAAATACCCTGTTGCATCCTATTCAATGGCTATTAAGCCAAAGACAAAGGGCGACGAGGATAAGGTAGCACAGGCTGTTAAAAAGGTTATGGAGGAAGATCCTGCTTTAAGATACTTCCACAACCACGAAACACACGAAATGATTATCTATGGTCTTGGTGAACAGCACCTTGATGTTGTTGTGTCCAAGATTAAGTCCAAATATAATGTTGATGCATACTTAAAGACACCAAAGGTTGCATACAGAGAAACTATCCGCAAGTCTGTTAAAGTTCAGGGACGTCACAAAAAGCAGAGCGGCGGTCACGGACAGTTCGGTGATGTTTGGATTGAGTTCTCACCTTGCGACAGCGACTCCCTTGAATTTACCGAGTCAATCGTAGGCGGCGCAGTTCCAAAGGGATTTTTCCCTGCTGTTGAAAAGGGTTTGAGAGACGCTATTCAGAAAGGTCCTCTTGCCGGTTATCCTGTAGTTGGCTTGAAAGCAAACTTGTATGACGGCTCTTACCACCCTGTTGACAGTTCCGAAATGTCCTTTAAAATGGCGGCTACCGTTGCTTACAAAAACGGACTTCCACAGGCTCAACCTACACTTCTTGAACCCTACGGAACATTGAACGCTACTGTTCCTGACGGCAATATGGGTGACGTAATGGGCGAGGTTAATAAACGCCGTGGCCGTGTGTTGGGTATGACCCCTGCTGACGAAAAGGGTATGCAGATTGTTGAGGCAGAAGTTCCAATGGCTGAAATGGCAAACTTCGCAACATATATCCGTCAATGTACTCAGGGACGTGGCAGTTACACATTTGAATTTGTACGCTATGAGGACGCACCTGCAAATGTGGCTCAAAAGGTTATTGAAGCCGCAAATGTAGAAGAATAAACCTGCTTTGTAGGTATATTGTAAAAATAGGTAGAACGAAAGAAGGGCAGACTGTATTTGCGGTCTGTCCTTTGTTACTCATTATTATAAACTTTAAAAAACCCTCGCCGATTTCAGCGAGGGTTAATTTTACCAATATCTTACGTTGTCTGTTTTGCCGGAACGTGTTCTTGCGTGTGCGCCTACGTATCTGTTTCTGCGTTTGCCTATAACAAAGAACGTACCGCCTACGATTAACACAATGCCTAATACAACCCCAAACCACAGAACAAAGTTTGTGTTTTGTGTTGCAACGGAAATCTTTCCGGTTTTTTCGGCTCTATGTAAATGACCCAGAGCAGATTTTGAAAGTCTGTTTGACATTACCGCAACTTCCTGTGCTGCCTCAAGGTTGTCTTGTGCAACCTCGTAAACCGTTGTTTCATTTTCAACTGCAACACTTTCTGTAGGAGTTTCGGTAGGTGCCTGAGTTTCTACGGTTTCCTCTGTTACCTCCTCTGTTTCAGGCTCTGTAGGAGTGGTGAAAATCGGATTTTCCTTTGCCTGCTCAGAGAATAAAACTTCATAGGTCTTTTTATCAACTTCACCTGTTGCGGTTAAGCCGTTTGCGTTTTGGAAAGCGGTAACCGCAGCGAAAGTCATATCACCGAAGTAGCCTGTGCTTTCCTCATTATAGTAATTTAATGCCTTTAACTTGTCCTGAATTTCAACGATTTTTTCGTCTTGGTCACCGATTTGGAATGTGTCCTTTTCCTTTGGCTCCTCTGTTGCAGGTTCTGTTTCTTCCGGAGTTTCCTGTTCAGCCTGAGCCTTCGGAGCAGAGTCGGAATACAAAATCCTTAAATCGCTGTCACCGGCAATACCGTCAATATACACGTTAGCCGCCTTTTGGAATTTCTTATATGATTTCTCTGTCATCTCACCAAAGTAGCCGGTAACAGGACCGTCATAGAAGCCTAAAGACTTTAGTCTGTTTTGTAGTTTTGTAACTCTCTCACCGCTTGAGCCAACTTTCAATGGGCCGTTGTCCGGAGGAGTTGTGGGCTTTTGAGTTGCAGTAACATTAGTTTTATTGGACGTTTTATTTGAAGTAGTGTTGCCTGCGTTACTGCTGTTATTTGCAACAGCACTTAAATCGCTTGGAGTTTTGTTTGAAATACCACTTGCGGCAAATGAATATTTCTCGCCGCCGATTGTTCTTGTGCAACTTACAACGTACTGTCCGTTTTCATAGTAATAATAGTTACCGCAGAATTTTACCCAACCTGTTGTAGGGTAGGTAACAGCCGCAACTTTAAACCACTTTGTCCAGGACTTTGTAGCGGTAGATTGGTAACATACGCCGTAGTATTCGTTACGAGCGTCAACAGCCATTCCGTTGCCAACATATACGCCTGTGTGTCCCGGCTGCATAAGTCCAAGTCCGTGGATTCTTGGGATACCTGAACTTACGTAACCACTTGCAGTAGCGGTAGCAAGTTGCTGTGAGCCTGTACGAGCGCCGCCGCAGTAGGAGTAAATTAAACCTGAGCAGTCAACTGCCCCTGCTGATGAACCGCCATATACATATCTCCAATGATTGTTATATGCTCCCATAGCCCATTCAGCCAAGCCAACGCCTGTACCTGTAGCGCCGGCAGGGAAGAACCCTACCACACAAATTGTTGACAATATAACCAGGGCAATAATAAGCGCCCCTATCTTCTTGATGTGTTTCATAAATAACCTCCAAGATATTTGACGTATATAAGAAATCATTTTAACTCATATTATATTTGTAACATTAATGTAATAATTATAACAAATAAAGTTACAAATTGCAACCCCTATAGAAAAATATTGTAATTATTGTGTAAATTATTGAAAATCACAGCAGATTGCTGCCAATTTTTACTAATTATTATATGTAATAAATAATAAGGGAAAGTTATAAAAATCTATTGACAAAATTTATATTTGTGGTATATTAAAATTGTATTAGATATTCTAACACAAAAAATATATACGGAGGAATTATTATGAAAAAGTGTTCAAAGATTATCAGCGTTTTTCTTGCTGTTATGATGATTTTAACATCCGTAAGCGTTGTTTCTTTCTCTGCGGCAAAGTCAAAATCAAAGTTAAGCCTTGCCAACACAGGAAAAGGCATAGAACTGAAATGGAAAAAGACAAGCGGTGCAAAAAAATATGTAATCGCTCGTAAACTGTCTTCTGCAAAAAAATATAAGGTGATTAAAACTGTTTCCGCAAAGAACCTAAAATATGTGGATAAAAAGGTAAGTGCAGGAAAAAAATATACATACACAGTATCTGCAAACAGTTTTTCCACAGCAAATGCAAAAGACATTGTAAGACTAAAGGCTCCTACAGGGGTGAAGGTTAAGACTGATGCCAAGAAACAGGCTATTGTAGTATCCTTTAATAAGTCTAAAGGTGCAAAGAAGTACGATATTTACAGGGCAGATGTTGTAGGCTCAAAAACAGGAAAATTTGAGTACTTTGATACAACATCGAAAACTAAATACAACGACTATTACTTTATTTCAGGAGAAAGTTATAAATACAAGGTAGTGGCTGTAAACGGCAAGTCAGAGAGTTGTATGAGTGCATCCTCAAAGGCTGAAACATTTATTCAGGCTTGTCCGATAATTGCAAGAATGAATGAGGACTACAGTGCAATTAATGTTTACTGGATGGGTGAAATGAGTACTTCGGAAGTCTACCGCCTTTACCGCAGTGTAGGTAAGAACAGCAAGGACTTCAAGCTGATTGCAAGCTTGACCGGTAAAACAGCAGACAAGGGACTGCCTTGTGAAGTTGAAATTAATCCGCTGTTTTTGTCAATGATAGGTGCATCAATGGAAGATGTAAACATTGATGATTTTAATACAGCGTTTAATATGCCAATGTTTACCGATACCGACGTTGTGCAGGGCGAAACCTATAACTACTATGTTGAAGTTCAGGAAACAAAGTCACCAAAGGCTTTCTACAGAAGTGATGTATTTTCAATAAAGTGTGATGACGCAGACAAAGTTATGAAGGTTGGTGAAACTAACGATTCAATTAAACTGCTTGATGAGTATAATGACCTTTTGGCTTCTGAAGACAGCGGTTTTGAAATGAAATTGTCAATAGTTTCCGACAACGAAAATGTTGTATCCGTTGACAAAAACGGTGTAATTACAGCCGTTGCTCCCGGTGTTGCAAACATAAAAGAAGAGTTGGAAATAAATATGGAAATGTTACCGGGCGTTAAGCAGAATGTGGTAAAAATATCAGCAACAGAGAAGATTAAAGTTGTTGAGTAAACAGCAAAGATAAATCCCATCCGCCGAAAACGGATGGGATTTATTAATTGATAATGGATAATTGATAATTGATAATGATGGACGAGCAGAAAAATTCATATATAAATATACTTCAATTCCCGACCGAATTTATATTCCGCCAAAGGCGGATTTTGAATACTGTCGGGCTGAAAAGTGTTCTAATTAAGCAAACTCCTCTGCTCGACATTAATTTTCCATTTTCAATTTTCCATTAAATATCAGCGTCACTCCACTTATGGCGGTGAAGTTCGCCTTTTTGCAGTAACTGTGGATAATCCCACTGTCGCAAAACCTCATAGGTGGCTATTGCTACCGAGTTGGACAAGTTTAGACTTCGTGCCTCCTCAATCATTGGTATTCTTACAGTAGTTTCATAGTTATTCATAAGCAGATGCTCCGGAAGTCCGCGAGTTTCCTTGCCGAAAACTATGTAGCAGTTATCCTCATACTGAATATCGCTGTGACGTTTTTGTGCTTTTGTTGAAAAATAGTAATATTTTCCACCCTTTGTTTTCTCAAAAAAGTCATCAAGATTTTCATAGTAGGTTATATCCAGTAAATCCCAATAGTCAAGTCCTGCTCTTTTCAGATGTTTGTCGTCAACGGAAAAGCCTAAAGGCTTTACAAGATGCAGTCTTGCTCCTGTTGCGGCACAGGTACGAGCCACGTTGCCTGTGTTTGCAGGGATTTCCGGTTCCACCATTACAATATTTAAAGTTGCCAAAAGTTATCACCTCTAAATATATTTTAACCGCAAATAATAATTTTGCAAGTGAAACTTGCAAAAGGAGGTGCAGAAAATGGCAAATTCAGGAAATATGATGAACGTAGTTAAGGGTGTAGCAGGCGGTATGCTTGCAGGAATGGCAGTAGGTTATGCAGGAAAAAAGATGCTTGACGAAAAGCCGAAAATGAAGAAAAAGGCTAACAAAGCGTTACAGGCATTCGGCGAAATGATTGACACAGCCTCAATTATGTTCAGATAAAAAACAGGGCAACCTTAAATTAGGTTGCCCAAAATTATAATTAAAATTTGTTATACGTAGTTTAAAGGATTCAGCCTTGAGCCGTTTTTTCTCACCTCAAAATGCAGGTGAGGGCCTGTTGAATCACCGGTTGAACCGATATAGGAAATTGTCTGACCTTTAGCAACTACCTGACCTCTGCGAACTGCCAATGAACTGCAATGTCCGTAAAGTGTGCTGTAGCCGTTGCCGTGGTCGATAATAACGTAATTACCGTAACCTGAACTGTCATAACCTGCCCAGATAACTGTACCGGCGTCAGATGCTACGATTGACTTGCCGTATGAACCTGCGGCTGCAATATCAATACCTGAGTGGAATCTGCCCCAACGTGAACCGTAACCTGATGTGATATTTCGAGTGTAGGGAACAGGCCACATAAAACTTCCTGTGCCGACGGAACTTGCAACGTTTGGTTTTTTAGTGCCGACAACTACAACCTGTTTCTTTGGCTTTTGAATTGTTTTAACGCTTTTTGTTTCAACGTCTGTCTGCAATCCGTCAACATATGTTACTCTGTAGGTTACGTTTTGCTTGCCGTAAACACCTTTTTTAGTAACCTTTTTATATGTAGTGAATTTTGATTTGTTGTATTTGTACTTTGTTGTATAAGGAGTTTTTTGTGTGTAAACAATATCGGTGGACAGGGAATAACTGAACTTGTCCTCGTTTTCCTCAACTACTGTTTCGGCGTCCTGAATATCGGAACTTTTGTAACTGCCTGAAACAATCTTTACGGAATTTGCAAATTTGTCGGTAGTACCGCTGTCATACTTTGCTTTGTATCCATCTAAACAATTCTGTAAAGATTCTTTCAATCCCTTTTTGTCTGTGGTAACTCCCACTAACTCATTGTCAACATACAAGCCGTAACCGGAAGTCAGAATTTCATCACACATTGAAGTAGTTATGTTTTTCTGAATGTCCTTTGAAAATTCGGAATTATTTACAGATACAGCCTTAATCTCTGTACTTGTATCAGGTTGCTCCTCAACAGCATATGCCTCAAGTGGAATAACGCTCATTGAGGTCATTACGCATAGAAATACCGCAACAAAAGAAGTTGCTACACCTAACGCAACCTTGCCCTTTAGGAAATTACGTGGAGATTTTGATAGAGTTACGGCAGTTTTGCTAATATTCCTGCAACTGTTTTTGCGAGAATTTGCGTAGTGCTTGGAATTGCCGTAAACTTTTGTTTTCTCTGCTTTTCTTTCCTGTGTGCTGTCACGTAAAATAGTGTAGCATATTTTAAAGAATTTTTTAACTTTTTTACTTAATGTCAACTTTTTGGGGTTATTGGGTTTTCTTGTGGATTTTATTTCCCCATAACCCTCAATAGTGATAAATTTGGTTTTCATATAATACACCTTGCCAAAAATATTTGTTACAAATTTGTAACTAACTGTTACTAATTATAACATTTTATTACAATTTTGCAACTTATTTTGGAAAATTTCAGCACTTACAACAATGATAACCGCTGGATTTAAGGTGTTGTTTGTGTATTATTTACAATAATTATAGTCCAACTGCTCAACTTTGTAATCTTTGATTATCTCAAAATATTTTTTCAAAGCCTCGTTTGCGCCCTCAACATCGTGTTCAAGGTAGTTGCCACATTCTATTGCAGTGTTTCCGGGAATATCGCCCTTGTGGTCAATACATTTCTTAAGGGTTTCCTTTATTAAGTCAAGGGCTGTCTGATTGTCCAAGTCCTTAACTAAGAAGTAAAAGCCTGTCCGACAACCCATAGGGCCAAAGTAAATTACATTGTCCGCATATTCGCTGTTCCGTGAATATGTTGCAAAGAGATGCTCTATAGTGTGCATAACAGGATTGGGCAGAAAGGGCGGTGTGTTTGGCTTTATAAAGCGCATATCGTAGGTGGTTATATCACCGTCAATTCTACTGATATAAATTCCCTTTTCCAAAGTGTTGTGGTCAACTGTAAAACTGGTGATTTTTTTCATAATACTCACATCCTCTAAAGAATATTAACACAAAATAATTATTAAGTAAACAAAAAATTTGTCGTTAAATGTATTGATAATAATTCAACAATACATTATAATGATTAATAAATTAAAATGGGGGTGTATAGTGTGAAACGTAAAATGTTGAGCAAGGCTGAACTTATTAAGGCAGTAGATAATGCAAAAACTATCGCCGACCTGTTTGAACTTGTAAAAACTCAGGATATAAATATGCGTATGCACACACTTCCCGGAGCAAGTAATTTACCGGCAAAAAGGCTTGAAATAAGGTCGTTTCCTCCGAACACTTCCTACCTTGATAAACTGAAAGCCGCAGTAAAACTGACAATTAAATATACTAAATAGAAAGCCGCTTTGTTTTTTTGTAATAAAGTGGCTTTAATATTGACAATTTAAGATAAAAATTGTACAATTTATACAATAGATAATCAGCAAAGGAGAGTTTGTTATGAAACGTGCTTTATCTGTAGTTTTAGCGGTTATTTTAGTTTTGTCGGTAGCGATTACCGCAAATGCCTATTCTACCGCAAAATATCAAAACGGAGATGTAAACAGGGACGGACGTCTGAGTATTTCCGACGCTACCGAAATCCAGCGAGGTCTTGCTGCTATTACAATTCTTTATGAGGAGCAGGAAATATTGGCGGATTATAACTTAGACGGAAGTGTTAATGTTACGGACGCTACTAATATTCAGAGAGTATTGGCAAATTTGGCAGAGGCTCCCTCTGAACCTATAACACCTACACAACCATCTACAGAGGAAAAGGTTGATGATATTGTGAATATTTATTTTACAAATAACAAGAGTTGGACTGACGTTTACTTTTATATGTATAACTCAACAAGCGAAGTAAGCAACGGTGAATGGCCCGGACAGAAAATTACCAACTATTCCGTAAACGATTACGGCGAAAAAGTTTATTGCGGAGTTGCGGATACAAGCAAATACGACAGAATTATATTCAACAACGGCGCAGACAGACAGACTGTAAACACCGCATTAAGCAAGGCAAGTTCAGGTTTCTATATTGAAAGCGGTAAAGGAACAAGTATGGTGCCGGGATTGTATGCCTACACCGGCGCAGACGCAGGTAAACTTGTAACTACAAACCTTGAATATTCATCAGGCTACAATAAGAAAATTTGGGTTTGGACTCCTGCCGATTACTCTCCTACAGACGCAAAGAAATATAAAACAATTTACATTATGGACGGACAAAACCTCTTTGATGCTGACCACTCCGACAATTACGGCGGTTGGCAGGTAACAGACGCTGTAGAGTCACTTATGGCTAACGGCGGCAGAGGTATGATTATCGTCGGTATTGATAACGGCAATAGCAAACGTGACAGCGAACTCACTCCGGATATCGGCGACGTTAAGCCTATATACCAAAAAGAATTCGGTGTGAGAACAGGTAAAGAATTCTCAAACTTTGTTGTTAATAAGGTTATGCCTTACGTTCAGGCAAATTACAATTCAAGTACACTTCCTGAGGATAACGCAATAGTAGGTTCAAGTTCAGGCGGTTTGGAATCCTTCTATATCGGTATGGAAAATATGGATAAATTCGGACACATTGGTGCGCTTTCACCTGCATTTGCGTTGTTTGACGAGAATGTCTGGAACACTTATTTAGGCAAGTATGATTTTACTTCGAGTAAAATGCCAAGGCTATACATCTACAATGGTAATGCCGACAGCGTTGAAAAGGAACTGTATGCCGATACAATAGGTATGTATGACAGATTATCCAATGATGGATATAATTCCGACAAAATTACCCTTGTGCTTGAGGAAAAAGGCTACCACAACGAGGGCTATTGGCGACTGATATTCCCTCATATGCTCTGCCGGTGCTATCAACCATAACAAAATTTACCATATGAAAGGCGGTGTACTTCGGTATATCGCCTTATTTCTTTGCGTTTTCACTAATTAATGTATTACTTTTTGTGTTTTTCAGCGGTGTTTTTGTTCACTATGATAAATTTATAAAAAATTACAAAAAATGCTTTTCAACTGATAAAAAATGGTGTAGAATATACTCTGTACCAAATAAATAAAGCGAGGGAGATTTATGAAAAAATTTGTTTCATTCTTACTTGTATTGACTATAGTTTGCGCAATGGGTTCTATCTCATTCACCTCTTTTGCTAAAGTGGATAACACTATATATTCAACAGGTGATGAGGGAGAAACTGCAACTGTGGATACATCAAATCAATCTGAAACTGCTACGGAATCCTCAACAGCGGATACCGTTTCAGAGCCTTTGGAAACAACAGAATCAACAGAAGTAACTACAGAAGCAACAGAACCCACTGACTCAACTGTGGTTACAACAGAGCCTACAAAGGAAACCGAGGCTACAAAGCCTACTGCTACTCAGCCAACTACAAAACCTACTCAACCTCCTGTAAAGAAAGTATATCCCAAAAATATCAAGACTTTAAAGGTTACTCAGAGAACAACAAACTCTATCTCACTAAAGTGGTCGGCAAGTAAAAATCACACAAGATACGTACTGTTCCGCGGTTACGAAAAGGCTGACGGCAAGGTTGAAAACTACAGAAGATATAAGGATTTCACCAACGAAAATAAGCAGACTTTTACCGATAAGAATCTTAAAAGCGGCAGAATTTATAAATATAAAATCTACGCTTGTAGAAAGACTAAAGACTATACCACTTACAGCAACCCAACCGCTGTTGTGACAACTACAAAAATGGAGCCTGTAGAGAATGTAAAAGTTGACAGCGCTACATCAAGCAAAATCAGTATCAGTTGGAGCAATGTTCAGGGCGCAAAGAAATATTACGTTTACAGAAGAACTCCAAACAGCGATTACAGTTTAA
>JAQXSC010000104.1 GCA_029218825.1 Oscillospiraceae bacterium
CCCATTGGAACAGTTGTAGGCTCAGGAGTTTCTGTAGTTGGCTGTGTCTGTTCTGTTGTTGAATAAGTTGGCTGTGTTGGCTGAGTTGGCTGTGTAGTATGATCAGTTGGTTTTGTCTCCGGTGCATCGGTAGTAGGCTCAGTTACAACAGGCTGTGAAGATTCTGTTGTAGGTTGTGTAGGCTGTGTAGTAGTTGTTGTAGGCTCAGGCTTTTCAGTAGTTGGCTGTGTGCCTGCTGTTGTCGGCTGAGTTGTTGGTTGAGTCGGAGCCGTAGTAGGTTTGGTAGTTGCAGTAGTCGGCTGTGTTGGAGCAGTTGAAGGGGTAGTTACCGGAACAGGCTCGTCACCGATTGTAATCTGTCTTGTTGAGGAGGCTGTCTTGCCTGTTGATGTATCGGTAAGTACACAACCGATTGTGTAGTTGCCCTTTTCTGTAGGTGTCCACTGATACTCAGCACTTGCGCTGTTGGAAACTGTGGAGCCGTTTACCTTAAATTCGTAGTTGTAGTTTCCGCTGCCGTTGTATGCCTCTGCCATTAGAGTGATGTTGCTTCCTACACCCTGTGCGCCTGCTTTGTCAGCACCGAAGTTCACCTCAAGAGGAGCCTCATTTACAACTGTGTCTTTCAGTAATGCGCCTACACGAGCAAGTGGAACAGTGATGTTATCAATGTCCTCTTTTTCGTGAGAGGTTGATGGGTCATAACTGTACTCAATATTTGCGTTATCCTGCATTGTTGGGTCATATGGCAAACAGTCCATACCGGAAGTACCATATGTCAAGATCTGCATTACGCCGATACCGTTGGTTTCAAGATAACTCTTGTCAATGCCTAAGTTTTTCAGAGGAATAGCAGTTTCGTAAATAAAACCGTATTCGTCCTTGTAGCCGTAATCCCTAAAGTCAACCCAATTTGAGTCTTCCTCAAAGGTTTCGCCTAATTTATTACCGCCCTTTGGCTGTTTTACACCGATAATGCTGTCGCTTAATGTTCCGTTTCCGTGAGCAATTTTAAAGCCGTTCTTGTTGTCCTGCTTATCAAAAGATGTTACACCGATTGGAATAGCAGTGTCATAGTTGAACATATAGTTATCGGTTGCTTCGTCATATTTATCTGCTTTGAATATTGAAGCACCGCCGTTTGAGTTGTTACTGTCAAATGCGATTAGTGTATCTACGTTAGTTGTAAAGTTAATTCCGCCGTCTTTTGCCACACCGCCTGTACAACCCCACACAAATGGGTTTGTGAACTCTGCGCCTGACTTAATATCTGTACCCCAAGCAGTACCGTCTGCGTGAATTTCAGGATTTACGCTTAAAGCAAGGTACATTGGAATTGAGTTTCTCCAAGGTCTTGCTTCGTTAGATGCAGCAAAGTCATCGGATGGAGATACAATGTAGGTTGTGTTTGCCATTTCCCACATAAAGTACAGGTTTTCTTCATCCCAAGCCGCATAGAGAGCGTAATCGTCCCAAGGCTGTTCGTGCATTGAGGACGGCATATACACACGCGGGTCGTCATTTGCAACACCCTGTGCAATAATCATTGAGCTGTCCCAATCACTTGGATTTCCGTCAACTGTGATAGTTTTGTTTTTACCTAACTGCATATTGGGATTAGTACCGTATTTTCCGCTTATAGGTGCAGTTTTGTGTCCGTCAGAATCGGATGCAAAGGTTGTATTTGTTTTTGTGAAAGACCTTTTGTATGTATAGTCTTTTGAGGTTGTAACGCCCTCTGCGTTAGTAGCCGTTAGTGTTAGAGTAATATCCTTTTTGCTGATTTTACCCTGACCTACGGATACTGTTGTGTCGCCTGTGTATTCATATACGGAGCCACCGTCAATTTGGTATGTACCCTTAACAGCATTCTTAAGACCGATTTTTACGTTAAGCTCATCGGTTTTAAATGATGTTCCGCTTGCAGTGTATGCAAAGCCTGCAGGCTGTCCGTCAGGAGTGCCGTAATCTACCCACTGATTGTCGGCAGTTAACAGTTTACACTCGCCCTTTTTTATGGGCAGACCGCCGTTTTCAGGGTATTGCTCCTTGTCAGGCTTTTCCTTGCCGTTGTTTACGATAATATTTTCGCTTACAAATGCTGAACCTAAAGTGTAGAAATACTTGCCGTCAGCATCCTGTTGCATAAGCTCGCCGGGCCACTCTGCATTTTCCTTTGTGCCGTATGCGTAGATGTAAACTTCTTCCCAGTTGTAGCCTGAGTTGTCAAAATACACGATTGATGATGCTACAGGAGTAGATGATTTTTTGTAGGTGTAGGTTTCGGTGGCAGTGTCCTTGCCGTCAGTTGCAGTTAATACTAATGTGATAGTGTCACCGATTTCTGCATCCTTGCCTAACACAATAACATCACCGTTTGCAAAGGCTGTTTTAGTACCGCCGTTTACAGTGTAGTAGGATTCCGTAGCACTTGAAACGCTGAGTTTTACGGAAATGCTGTCCATAAAGTCACCGCTTGGCTGTGATGCGGAAACAGCAAGACCTAATGAATATACACTTGCAGTTGCGTCCCAACATTTGTTGCCGTAGGTGTTGGTTGTGTAGGTTGTGCCTACTTTCCAAATGTAGCCGTCGCCGGGGTGCTTTAAATCCCCTGTCTGGAAACCGTTACCGTCATTGATTACAAATTTGGAAAATCCCGCAGGGCAGGTGTAACTGTAAATGTTACCGCTGACCTTTGTCATTGGATTTCCGGGCCAACTTGGGTTACCGCTTGATGCGTCCCAATAGTAAATGTAGATTGTGTCGCCCCAATCTGTAGGCTTTTCAAAATAAATTACATCGCCTGAGGCTGCGTCAGCCGATATTGCCAAGCCTGTTACCGTTGATAATATCAACAGCATTGTTAAAATTATGCTTAGTGATTTTTTTATTGTTTTCATAAACAAAACCTCCTTCTCATTTAATTTTATACTAAATTGAAAATATATACAACGGATTTCAGTATAATTTGTTACAGTAATTATCAATTTCGTCAATATTGTTAAAAATGCAAATTCTTTTTGGTGAAAATGTTTAAAGAAAAATCAGAAATACAGGCATTTAGATTACATTATTTTTTAGGATTTTTCTTGTATTGACAAGTCCTGTTTTCTAAATTAAAATGGTGTAAAGGATAATGTTAAAAGGAAAAATATTATGAAATACGGTATTATTTTTAACAAAAGCAATATGAATATCGGCGACGATATTCAGGCATACGCAACAGCAAGATTTTTACCAAGGATAGATTACTATATTGACAGAGAACATATAGACGAATTTCAGCCTGAAAACAATGAGCCTGTTGCTGTAATTATGAACGCCTGGTATATGTGGCAAAAATGGAATTGGCCTCCCTCAAAGTACATAATTCCCCTTATGACAGGCTTTCACTATGCCGACCACCAACTGTCAAATCAGTGGTACGGCTCACCTGTGAAGTTTGAGTTTTTAACAGGTATCGGCGCAGATTATCTCAATGCCTACGGCCCTGTAGGATGTCGTGATAATTTCACTTTGGAAAGGCTGCAGGAGGCAGGAGTTGAGGGATATTTCAGCGGTTGCATTACTATGACCTTACCTAAAATGCCTGAAACCGAGGACAGGGGCAAGTACATTTGCCTTGTTGATGTGGATAAAAGGGTAACAAAGAAAATTCAGCAACAACTTGAAAATGAGGATATTGAAGTTAAAATCAGTTCCCACATAAGAGAAAGAAACCCTGACCTTTCTTGGGAGGACAGGGTTAAAATGGTAGAGGATATTCTAACAAACTACCAAAACTCAAGGTGCGCTGTTACCAAACGTCTGCACGTTGCTCTGCCTTGTTTGGCTATGGGAGTGCCTGTGCTTTTGATACGTGGCAACGAGGACGATACTCGCTTTGACCCATACTATAATTTTCTGCATTTTACAAGAGTTGACGACTTTCTTGAAGGCAAATGCAACTATGATTTTCTAAATCCCCCTCAAAACAGCAACGAGTATCTAAAGTACAGAGTGCAGATTATTGAAAATACGGAAAAGTTCGTTAAGGAAACGGAGAATACAGACAAATCCCTTGATGAACTTATCAAAACTACATACACGGAAGATGAAATAAAACTGTGGCGACACGACGTTATGAAAAAGGCTTTGGAAACATGGTTTTATGACAGCCACGAAAAGCACAAAATTGTTGTAGATAAAAACAAGGAGATTAAGCAATTAACAAAAGACAACAACGTTAATAAAGAAAAACTCCAAAGGCAAAAGGATACCATAAAAGCAAACAAGGAAAAAATCAAAGAAAAGAATGTAAAAATAGAAAAATTAAAGGACGAAAATAAACAACTGAAAAAACAGGTTGAGTACCTTAAAACTCAACCTCTGCTTTCAATTATCAAAGGACGCTTGAAGAATAAGGTTAAGAGAAAGTAAGAGTTAAGTCGGATAATACCAAAATAACTTACTTATTATCTTGCTTATTATCTTGCGTATTTATTAAATCCAAAGGGTTATTTTGGAGAAATAAGTAAAATTTTTAAAATTTTTGCAACCATTTTTATCCTATGTGCGTATTATTAGTGAAAATCTAAAAGCGTTCTATTCTGTTTAGGCTAAAAATATACAGGAAAATTAATGCGCACAGGGTACAAAAATGAAAAAGAAAATAACACAAAACAACAGCGAAAGTGTAAATCTGCAATTCAAACTGTTGTCGGCTATAGGGATAATAATTATCGTTGCGGGGCATTGTTATCACGGGGGAATTTCTCTTGGGTACGAGTGGTTTCCAACATATTCCTTTAATATCGCTCTGCTTGTTTTTATTTCGGGCTATTTCTACAATCCCACACATCAAGACCATCCGCTGAAATACATATGGAAACGGACAAAGCGTTTGCTGATTCCTGCATATTTGTGGAATATTGTTTACGGCTTGTTTATCCTGTTTATGGGAAACTTCGGTTACACAATTGGAGCAGAAGTTAATTTATACAATTTGTTTGTAATGCCCTTTGTTGACGGAGAGGCTTTTCTCTATAACCTTGGCTCTTGGTTTGTATATCCGCTGTTTTTGGTATGCGCAGTCAATGTTTTATTCAGAAAATTACTGAAACTTATTAAGCTTGAAAACGAATATTTCATCACCGTAATTTCTCTTGCAGTGGGAATGGTAGGAATCCAACTTTCAATAAACAGCAGTGCTGCAGGGGTACACGGTATATGGTTGCTGCTGTTCAGGGCTATGTTCTTCCTGCCCTGTTTTCAATTCGGACGGTTTTATAAATCTAATCTTGAAAAGCACGACAATCTTAACAGCATAGCGTATTTTGCCATTATTTTCGGCGTACAATTATTACTGTTGACATTCTTCCAAAATCTCGAATACACTCCCTCAAAGTGCAGTGGATTTAGCAACGGTTTTATTGTGCCTTACCTAACAGCAATAACAGGAATTGCCTTTTGGCTGAGAATTTCAAAATTGCTGACACCGATTATCAAGGATTGGAAATTTGTCAGATTAATCGCCGACAACACCTACAGCATTATGATTCATCAGATGCTTGGTTATATGAGCGTGAAATGGCTGTTCTGTATTGTCAGTATGACAACTCCCTTGTTTGCCGACTTCAACATTCAGTCCATGAAAACAAGCATATGGTACTATTATCTGCCAAAGGGACTGCAACAGTACGGAATGCTCTACTTAGCAGGTGGAATATTCCTGCCTATATTAATTCAAAAAATTTGCGACTTGATTTACGGAGCAGTGAAAAAGCATATGCCTGTTTTAAATAAAAAATAATTTTTCCAAATTTTGCAACCATTTTGCTTCTTGGTGCGTATTATTAGTGAAAGACTTAATTTTGAAAGGAGTTTTAAATATGAAACCTTATGTAAAGATACTTTCGATTGCATTTTGTTTATTGATAATGGTAGGAGCGTTGCCCTTTACTGCAAGTGCTTATGAGGGGGAAATCGACGCAATATGCGAAATCTCAAGTGTGGCAACAGATGACGAGGCTACATACGATGAGGCAACCTATGATGAGGCAACCTGTGACGAAATTTGCTACGCCACAATAGACGAATTTTACTATGCTACATATTGTTCCGGCGGTGTGTCTATTCCGAAAGATGTAAATTCTTTCGGAAGTGCAAGTGACAACCACGTTGCTGTTGTAACAGGCAACGATAAACTTCACCCGGAAAATACAACAGAAAAAGCAAAGCGCAAGGATACTAAATCCGTAGATACATTTGTATCCGATAAAAACACCCCAAAAAGCGGTATCGGTGATACAAAAACGTTGAAAGTTCAGAGCGCACCTATTTTCGGCAATATGCTCCTTTGGGTGATTTGCGGTTCTGTTTTATGTATTTTAGGTGCAGGTACGATGTGCTTTGTACTTATTAAACGCAAAAGGCTCAACAAATAAAATTAAATAATATTTAATAACTAATGGGGCTGTAAAAAACAGCCCCATTTCTTATTTTATAAAATTCTGCCGTCAATGGATATTGTAACAACCTGCCACGGAATGAACTTTCCGCTGTCCTGTAGTGCTTTCTTTGCGGCATTTTCAAGGCCACCGCAACAAGGAACTTCCATTCTTAACACAGTAACTTCCCTTATATCGTTACTTTTGATAATCTCCGTTAATTTTTCCGTATAGTCTATACCATCAAGTTTTGGGCAACCTATTATTGTAATTTTGCCCTCCATAAAATCCTTGTGGATATTTGCGTAGGCATAGGCTGTGCAGTCAGCGGCTATCAGCAGTTTAGCGCCGTTAAAGTAGGGAGCATTAACAGGCACAAGTTTAATTTGGCAAGGCCATTGTCCCAACTTGCTCTCCATTGGAGTAGTGGGATTTTCCGTTACACTTCCCCTGTTAAATTGGCGCAACTGATGACCGGGACAGCCGGAATGTACCGGGTTGCTTTCCTGTTGCATTTTAATCTTTTTGTTTTCAAGAACTGCCTTTTCGTTATATTCCGCCGCTTCACGCTCCACAAAAGTTATTGCGCCTGTTGGACAGGCAGGCAAACAATCTCCCAAACCGTCACAGTAATCGTCACGCAAAAGTTTTGCTTTTCCGTTTACCATACCGATTGCGCCCTCGTGACACGCCTCTGCACAAGCACCGCAACCATTACATAAGTCTTCATTTATATTAATAATTCTTCGTTTCATAAGAAACCTCCTTGTTGATTTATTGACTGTATTATAATATAATGAGCAAAAATAATATGTGGTTATTACCACAAAACTACGAGGCGAATAATGGAAATACTGTCATACCCACTTTTTAAAAACATTACCGAAACCGAGTACAATCAAATTTTGCTATTGAAATGTGCAAGGGAAGTAACATACGAAAAAAATCAAATCATTTTCCACACAGGTGACATAACCGATGAGTTGGGGTTGATTTCGAAAGGCACTATTAATATAGAAAGCAACGATTTTTGGGGCAACAAAAGTATACTTAACAACGTATCTAAAGGTCAGGTTTTTGCCGAAACATACGCCCTTTGCTCCGTTCCGTTAATGGTAGATGTAACCGCTATGGAAAAAACAACCGTGTTGTTTTTTAATTTAAAAATTTTGCTTTCACAGGAAAACAGCAAATACTCCTGGCAAACACGACTTATGCACAATTTGTTAATGCTGTCCTCCAATAAAAACCTGGTGTTGAGCAACCGAATTTTCTGCACATCTCCAAAGCATATACGTTCACGTGTAATGACCTATCTGTCGTCACAGGCAGTAGGACACTCAAACAACAACATAACCATTCCTTTTAACAGGCAACAAATGGCTGATTACCTTAACGTGGAGCGGACTGCACTTTCAAAAGAATTAAGCAGAATGAAAAAAGACGGAATTATAGATTATTGGAAAAACAGTTTTAAACTTTACAACGAATAGTACGGCAATGTAACAAAAGAAAACTGTGAAAACAAAGACAGCACTTCATTTTTTCACAGTTTTTTTCATATATTCAATTTCTCTTTTTATTCTTTTGCCCTTGGTAAAGGGGGCACAGATTAACCTGCCCACATAAAAGAAGGGCAGTAATACAGGATATTTTCGCAAAATCCCGTAAATATTTTTCATTTCCGCAGAAGTAGGGAAAAGCCTTGTAATTACGTACTCACCCTTGCTTTTGCCCTCTTTCCTGTTGGCGATAACATTCTTGCTGTTGCCGAATGTACCGCTTGTAAGGATATACAACTCCTCTTTAGACAGGCTCTCCAAATCCCCTTTGCCGAACCATTTATCGGCAATTTCAATGATTTTTTCCAGGAAGTCTGACAGCCCTAATTTTTCAAGTTCTTTCTCAAGCACCCTCTTGTTAAGG
Organism: Oscillospiraceae bacterium; assembly: GCA_029218825.1. Classification (GTDB taxonomy): domain Bacteria; phylum Bacillota; class Clostridia; order Oscillospirales; family Acutalibacteraceae; genus Ruminococcoides. Next base: position 8,358 of record JAQXSC010000104.1, read on the forward strand.
GTAGGGTACAGATATTTATGCTGAATATACATATCCATAACCATTTTTATTCCACAGCCGGCTGTTGAATAATGCTTGTATAAATGAACAAGATTAAAGATAAAGAAATCCTCGTCGGTCATTCTGTATTCACAGTTGTCCGCTTTTTTGCTCCGATTGAAAATATCCTCATAATAACTGTAAAAAGGAGAATTCAGGGGAACAATGTCACGATGAAGTTCTACCAACATAAAAGGCGGTTTTGCGAATTTATCGTGGTGAAATCCCCCCACCTCAACAGGTGAATATCCGATTTGTGCAATAACCTCGCCTGCTGTCTTTAAGTCGTTTTTGATAAGTATATCCAAGTCCGCCATTTCTCTGTAATCAGGCTTTGGGTAAAGGTTGCACAAGGGCAGACCCTTTATAGGCAGAAACTCAACCCCTGCTTTCTTAAAGGCATCCACTATGGATTGATATTCCAAAGTCTGCACCAAATTGCGGTGGACATTTTTGTTGCGTATATCCTGCCACTGTTTAAACAGTTCTCCCGTGGGTCTGTTTTCCAACTGTTCAACAGCATAAAAGGCGGTATTTGCCACGTTGTGGGACTTTGCAAGTCTGAATAAAAAGTCAAAATCTATTTCCTCGTTTGGCTCTAATGGGAAAGTTTCATTCAGCACACTTTTCAAAAGCATAAGCAAATACTTAATGTTATTCAGTTTTTGTTCTTTAGATAAAGTATTTACGCTCATAAACGCCTCCGCATATATAATACCACGTTAGAATATATTTTGCAAAACAAAAAGTATTCCTAAACCGAAAAACTTTCTTTTAATATTTAGTATCATATAATTATATTGACATTTTGATAGCGTATATGCTATCAATTATCCAATTACAAAAACCTGTAGAAACAAAAAGCGTACCTACAAAATCACAGTAGGTACGCTTGAATTTTTACCAGAAAGTTTTAACTTCCTTATCCTTTGCAACCATTGGCGCTTGGTCAATGAGTTTTGTAACATATGATGAATAAACAGTTCCCACAGGCTTTGAATTGAGCGTTACGGTGTATTTATTACCGCTGCACTTGTAGAAGTTTACGGTATCTGCGCTCTTATTTTTGTAGGAATACTTAACTGTAAATGCCGGAGAACCGCTTGGATTTACCACAGAGTGGTCGGCAAGTGTAAGCAGGGACATATTTCTGAAGTATGTTTCAAAATATCCCAGCGTCAACTCCTCGCCGTTGTATTTTACGGTTGTAGTAGTTGATGAGGTTGTAGAGCCTTCGTCGTCGGTTGTGGTAACAACCTGTGTGTCTATATCATACTTGTAGGTTTTTGAATTGCAGGAAACTTCAACTCCTGTCAGTCCGTTCAGTTGCGGACTTAACACATAGTCGGACAGTAGATTTTCGTAACTTGTAGTTACCCAAGGAATAGATGCGGAAGCGATTTTGTAAACAACCTTTCCGTTGTTTTTCATCAGGTAACAGTCACCCTTGCTGTCAGGTTTACTTGCAATCAAGTCAACGGTGGTGTCAGGATACTTTGCATAAACACGCGCGTAGGTATTTGCAAGTCCGAATTTGCCAAGTTGTGCGGAAGTTGGATTTACACAGGCAACAGATGATGCATACAACCCTCTGATTGCACCGGCTACGTTTGCCGCCTCTGCGTTATCCGCATATGCGTTTGCAGGAGCAGTCAGCACATAGGTGTTGGTAACGGAGTCTGAATTGCCGTTCATCTTCAGTGTGATTTTGTTGCCGTATGCAGAGCCTGTTAAATCTGCATAGATAAAGTCTGAATTTTCCGACGCTGTAGCAGAATCGTTAATTGTCAGGCTGATAAGTTTTGTAACGTCAAAGAGGAAAGGCTTAACAGACTCGGTTTCGCACAGGTACACTACATTGTTTGAGCCGAATTTTACATATGTGCCTACTCCCTGGGGAGCCTCGTTGCCAACGTAAATCACAGCCTTTTTGCCGTCGGTATAAGTAACCTTTACCTTGCTGCGCGGTTTATCCAAGCCGTAATCTGCAAGGTTATCCTTTGCGTCGGTTTCAATAATTTTTGTAAAGCTCAATCCGGAGCAGTGACTTGCGATTTCGTCAGCCACACCGCCTTGTAAATCAAAGTCCTCAAGTCCTACTATTGTATATTGAGTAGCCTCTGTTGTTGTAACCTTTTCACCTGTTTCAGGGTCGGTTTCCTTAGATGTTTTTGTAGGAGTGTAGGAGTTAATTGTAAAACTGCCCTTTGCATTTTCAATGTGCATGGTCTTGATTTCCTTGGGAATATAGGTCAAAAGTTCACCGCTGCCGTTTGTCTTGATAGTGCCGTCATCCTTTGTCTGAGGCTCTATCTGCCATACGTTGTCATCGTCTACTTCTGTTATGATTGATGCTCCGTCGGTAAACTCAGGTTGTTCTTCCTGACCCTTTGGCACAAGTACAACAAGCAAAATTGCGCCCACAAGTACTACTGCGCATAAAAGTGATATTACCAAAGCGATTAAACCGCTTTTCTTTTTCTTCTTTTTTTCTACAGAGGTGGGATTTTCAAAACTGCTTACAGCCTCTTCAAAACCCTTGTCGTTATCCTCAATAACAACCTCTGTACCCTTAACCTTTTTTTCTTCCATTATTTAGTCCTCCTGCGGATAAATACTACAAGACCCATTAACAGAATTACAACAGGAATAACAGCAATAAAGATTACTCCGATAGTAAATATTGACATTGTGTTTGTTATTCCAAGTTCACTTGTGTTGATTGTAGCGGAATTGATAGTGATGCCCATATCACCGCGGTCGGTAACTGTGTTGCAGAAGTTCACAATGTAGTTTGCGTTGTTGTAGGAAGTAGTAGAAAGATAATCTTCATAGAACATATATCTTGAACCGAACACAGCCACGTTGGAACTTTTATTTTCCTCGTTTGTCTTTGTGCCAACAGCCGCAAGGTTGATTTTATCCTTTGAGTATTTTTCAAGGTCCTTTTCGCTTTCAACCTTTACGTCAAAAGGAATAACACCAACAGAGGATTCAACGCTTAACATAGATACTGCGCTGTCGTTAACAATCTCAACATCTCTTGAATATCCCACAAGTGTAGGAACATTTGGGTTTTTAAGAGTTTCTGTGTAAATATCGCTTTCATAATCTGTTAGGAAAATGTATGGGCCGTTAATGTAGTAGTTAGGACTTGAACAGTAACTGATACCGTTGCCTACTTTCATACCATACTGTGCGATAACAGAGTCAATGTTAGGAGTTTCGACTTCCATATCCGCCGGAATGTAGATAAGAGTTCTGCCGTATTCGCCGTTGTTTTCAAGCCAATTTGAAAGTTTTTCAACAGCCTTGTCGGATAAATCTACGGTAGGTGCATACATAAGGGCAATTTCGCTGTCCTTGTTGAAGTTTTCGGTTAGGATAGAAACTTCTCTTACGTTGTATGCGTTTTTAGTCAGCAGAGATTTCAGACCTGCATAGTCCGTTTCGTCCTCACCGCAACCTGTAATGATATCAACGCCGATTTTGTCGGTGGTGATAACCTCTAACACGCCTGTTACAACAGCCTGTTCAACAGTTGTTGAGGTAAAACTGTAGCCTGTGTAGGAAACCTGATCCTGGTCATAGGCAAAGCAATCGTCAAAACTTAACACAGTGTAGTTATCGTCACCTGCGTCAATTAAAATCAGGTTGTTACTTGCTGAACCTGTCCAGTTAATTTTATCGTATTTGTTTGTAAAGGTTGGGTTTGATGACAGTTCTACAAATTCAAGGTTGATTTTACTGTTTGTTTTTGCCATTTTCTTTAACAGTTTGTAGCCCTGTTTGATATAGTCGGCATTTGTTCCGGAAAATCCGAAACCGCCTTTAAAACTATCCTCGTCGGCAAGAACATAAATTGTAATGTCCTTGTCAATTTGGCTTAAATACTCAACCGTATCCTTTTGGAGTTGATAAGCCTGAGTAGAGGTCATATCAATTTTTAAATTTGGGAAGTTTTCCACAAGCACCCCTGCAAGAACATTTACAAGGATAATAATGCAGATAAATACTGCGGTAATAGCAATGGCAATACCGCCGCTTCTTGCTTTTCTTGATTTTAAGAAGTTAATAAAAGCATTGGGCTTTTTATCAACATTTCTTTCGAATTTTTCTTTTTTATCCATTATCTATACCTCCTTAACTCCAGCGTTTTCTTTCGAAAATACGGATTGTAAAGAACAAAAACAGTGCGATAACACTGAGGAAAAATACAACGCCGGATAAATCAAGGAGACCGTTGGTAAAGTCCTCGTAGTGAACTGCGAAAGAAATAGATTTCAGTAAATCGGCAATCCAGCCAATTTCAATGGATTGGTAAATACCGCCTAAAAGGGTGATGGCAAGACCTGTACCCATACCAACAATAGCGGAAATAACCTGCATTTCAGTTAGTGAACTGATGAACACGTTAATAGCGATAAAAGCACCGCCCATTAACAGAAAGCCGAAAGTAGTGCATAGAATTACAACCCAATCCGGAGTTGTAAAAATTGAAACCACAAGACCGTAAATAGGGAAAATACAACAACAAATTGCAAATAATACAAATGCTCCCAAAAACTTGCCAACAACAATTTCAAAAAGTGAAGTTGGGGAAGTAAGCAGAGCCTGGTCTGTTTTCTGACGTTTTTCCTCGCTAAAACTTTTCATTGTAATAATAGGAATAGTCAGAGCGATAACAGTAAGCATATTTCCGAACACACCTGCTAAAGAGGAAGTGTTTGAAAATAGGCAGGTAAACAGGAAAAACAGTCCGGAGAAAGCAAAGAATACCGCCATAAAAATGTAAGCGATAGCAGAGTTGAAGTAAGAACTTAACTCTCTTTTTAATATAGCAACCATTTTTACTTAACCTCCTTTTGTCTTTGGTCCTGAGATGTAAGTTGTAAGAAACTGTCCTCAAGGGTAGCGTTACCGCTTTCCATACCCACAATAGCGCAATCGGTTGATGCAACTGCGCGGAAAACGCTTTTGCGGATGTCAACGCCTGTCTGATAGTCAATAACATATCGAGTAATGTTGTTGCCAACAGAACCCTGCTTTTTGATTTTTGTAACGCCGTCGATTACAGAAATGCCTTTCAATGCAGATGCGGCGGAGCCCTCTGTTCCGTCAAGGTCAAGTTGCAGTTTTTGTGCCCCTGAAATTGACGAACTTAACTCGTCAGTCCTTGCGTCTGCTACAAGTTTGCCGTTGGAAATAACCACGATTCTGTCGCAGGTTGCGGAAATTTCCGAAAGCACGTGAGAAGATAAAATAACAGTGTGCTTTTTGCCAAGGCTCTTTATAAGTTTTCTCATTTCGATAATCTGCTGTGGGTCAAGTCCAACAGTAGGCTCGTCCAAAATAAGTACAGGAGGATTGCCCAAAAGCGCCTGAGCAAAGCCAACACGCTGACGATAACCTTTTGACAGATTTTTAATAATACGATTTGAAACGTCTGTAATTTTTACAAGTCGCATTACCTCGTCAATATGCTGTTTTTTAGGAAGTTTAACTTTTTTTAAGTCAAACATAAATTGCAGATATTTTTCTACCGTCATATCCACATACAGAGGAGGAATTTCAGGCAGATAACCGATTCTGCGTTTTGCCTCCTTTGGATTTCCGAGAATTTCGTAACCGTCAACTGTGACAGTTCCCTTTGTTGAGGAAATATAACCTGTGATAATGTTCATTGTTGTAGATTTTCCGGCACCGTTAGGTCCCAGAAAACCTAATATCTCGCCACTATCCACAGAAAAACTGATGTCGTCAACAGCAGTCATATTTCCGTAACGCTTTGTAAGGTTCTTAACCTCAACCACGTTTATCACTCCTTCTAAATTTCTTTGCACTTAGGCAAAATTACGTTAGCATAATTATACTACATAATTCCTGACTTTTGTGGAAAAATTTAAAAAAATCATAATAAATTCACAAAAATTCAAGATTTCATCACATAAAAAGCCATACTTTGCAATTATATCATTTTTGTCAATATATATCAACTGCGAATAATAGGCTTTTTTTGATAAATAATATTCCATAGAATACTTTGGGGAGGAAATATTATGGATTACCTGTGGGCATTTATTGTAGGAGGACTAATCTGCGTAGTGGGACAAATCCTAATTGATAAAACCAAACTGACGCCGGCACGTATTCTTACGGGCTTTGTGGTGGCAGGAGTGATACTGACGGCAATCGGCGTGTATAAGCCTTTGGTGGAATTTGCAGGAGCAGGAGCAACTGTGCCAATCAGCGGTTTCGGATATTTAATGGCGCAGGGGGTAGAAAAGGCTATCCACAGCGACGGCGCAATAGGAATCCTCACAGGCGGTTTCACCGCCGCAGCGGCAGGAATTGCGGCGGCAATACTATTCGGCTTTCTTGCAGGACTGTTCTCCAAACCGGGGGATAAATCGTAAAAAGTTCAGGAATAAAAAGTACGGTATTATTTTATGATGTTTTTGAACATATTTGAAACATCAATAAGCATATGCTATACTGTGTTTTAAAAAAACGAAGTAAAAGTGCAAGTTAGCACAAAATCGAACTCCCCAAGGTTGATTCCTTTGGGGAGTTCTTTTTTGTGCTGTCTAATAGGATTCTGTCCCTATCTAACTTTAATGGAAATTGAATTAATTTCACATAAGTAGATTTTCTTTGTGTTTTATTCTAAAATACAAGCATATAGCTAACAAAAATGTAGGTTTGCAAATAAGCCGAAAAGCTAAGTCAGGGGAACGGGTTGAAAAGAATAATACCTTTTTGTGTTGTTTTTTGTATTCTGTTCTTTGTTTTTGCGCCTGTTGTACAGGGTGCTGATAATATCCTTGTTGAGAATATTAACGCAGATAAGAACAGAATTTTTGATGTAAATGTGTCCATTGATTCTCACAAGACTGTTTCGGCTGTAATCTTTATAATCAAATACGATTCCGGTAAAATTGCCTGGCGCGGTGGAAAAACAGAGCTTTCTCAAAGCCTTATAAGGTACAGCGATAAAGGGACAGGGTTAAGCTTATATTTTGTGTGCTGACGGGATAGCTCTGGATAAAAATAAAAATCTGTTCACACTAAAGTTTAAAGCATTGGACTACGGCAAGAGCAAAATCGAAATATCCTCCGGAGATTGTGTAAGCAATAGTTTAAAAAATATAGATGATTTTGAAAGCTCAAGCTGTTATGTTACGGTAAATTCTAAAGGCACAAACACAGGTGCATTAAAAACAGATTCTGTAAAAAATCAAGAACAAACTACGGAGAATAAAGAAACCAAAAATGCCGTGTTAGCACAAAAGCCCCACAAGAGCATCACTGTAATTGATGAGGAAAACTACGGTATAATTGTGGCTGTTTGCTCGGCTTTTGTATTATGTATATTCACAGTAACCTATGTAGTTAAACGGCTTAAAGACAGGGAAAAAATAATAAAAAGAAAAAATAAGCAAATGTTTTAAATCGTCGCTTACAAATCTCAACAATTTCGTTAGGATATTGTATATTCGTATTGACAAAAAATTTTATAAAATGTAGAATTAAAGTAAAATATTTTGAGGAGTGTTTGCTTGTGATTAAAAAAAGAAGTTTTGTCAGTGTTTTACTGAGTTTATGTATATTTTTCAGCATATTTTGCTTTGGCAATATATCTGCGATAAATGCAGAGGCTAAGCCGGAAGCGGTAAAATATGTAACTACAAATAAACAATATAAAATGGACGGACGCCCTATCCTGAATTTTAAGATAAAGCGACCGGTATTTACTGTAAAAACGAAAGCCAATAAAAAGATAAACAATTATTTTAAAAAGTTGTGTAACAAGTATAGAGCGAATACGTTAAAATTTGCAAAAGAGACATTTCAAGAAAATCCTAATAATCCAATGGTTCACTCCTTTGATGACAAAATCACCTTGACCTACAACAAGAACGGAAAATACAGCTTTAAAGAAAAATTTGTTGAGTCTGCCGGTGGAGTGCACCCACAATATGGAACTATCGGGCATAATTTCAGCAAAAAAAGCGGAAATAAAATTCCAAACAGCAAACTCACAAAGTACAGCAATAAGGAACTAAAAGAAAAGATATACCGTAAAGTGGAGTATTTATATTATCAGTACCCCAATAGATTTTTCCCTAATGCTTTAGAAACAGTTGAGAATAAACAGATTAAGGATTATACTTTTTATTTAACAGACAAACATCTTAACGTAGTATTCCAATGTTATGAAATAGCCTCGTGGGCAAGCGGTCCGACAACTGTTAAGATAAAATTATAAGTTTGCTAATAGTTTCCATTCCTTATTAGTTATACAATCAAATAGTGTTTTTATTGAATACCACCCTGCTAAACAGCAGAGTGGTATTTTGTGTTACTGAAGGCAAACAAAGAATATTGTTATCGCAAGCATATAAAAACCGCACCCAGACTTCTCTAACGTCTTGGTGCGATGATTTACCTTAATTTATAATCTGATATTGCTATATCAGTGCCTATGCTTTTAAGATATTTGTATTGCTTTTTTGTGTTGGTATAATAAGTGCCGAATTTCATATTCTGATGTACTCATAAGGATAAACCTTTATTTGATATGTAAAAGTCGGCATTTAATTTAATCAAAATTTTCGCCTTTTTTACTGAGCTGATTCTGTAACTGCCTATATCAATATTTTTTTCGTGGCTGTAATTTACAACATTTTCATTCAAACTGTAGGCGTATTCACAGGACAGCCAAGTAATTTTGTTTTAGTCTTGTTATACAGAACACCGTCAACAGATGAATACCACAAATTATTGGCACTAACCTTAATAGTTTTTAATCCATTAAGCTTTGATACGTTAGTGTTTCCAATCCGCCTTATATTCTTATAGATTTTTATGGTAGTTACTTTTGCTTTACTGAAAATATCAAGGGACTTTATTACAGTTACTTTTCTGTTGTTGTAGGTTTGGGGAACAGAAATTACTGTATCTAAGCCGTTGTACCCTGTAATTTTCAGATTACCGTTGGGCATTTTTGAATATGTAAAGTCCGAGCCTTTCGTTTCAGCAGTTACGGCAAATGCAGGAAATGCTGACATAATAATTAAAACTGAAATTGTCAATGCTGATATTATCTTTTTCATTGTTGATTATTATCCTTGCTTTCATATTATGCAATTCATTATACACAGAAATAATACATTTTTCCAGTCTTTCAGTGAATTTAATTCAAATCTCGCTAAAATTCGTTGTCCCTCACTTTGTAAAATCAATATCGTATCTTGTTCCGTTGGAAAACAACACGCCCTCTGTTAATTCTACACGCAAGATACAGGTGTTTTCATCATCAAAATTGTTGTGTCCGTTATCTATCCACTGTGCAAATACTGCTTTCATCTTATTTGCAATTTGCTCATTTTCTTTTTTACAAAACCATCCTAAATTGCTTCCTGTTCCCTGAGCAGTAAACCATTCGCCGGATATTGCCACTACGGGATTTTTCGCAATCTGTTTCATTTTGCGGGAAAGTGCATAAGTAAGCACATAGAAAGCGCCCTTGTCATAATATCCGTTAACGGTACGCACATATGGCACTCCCTCTTCCACAGTTGCCAAGGAAATTAAGCTGTCCTTTCCAAAACGTTCTGTTAATATCTTCTCAACATTTTCATCTGCCTTTTTCATATTCTTTCACTCCTGTTCTGTCGTAATGAAACCCTATACATCCGATTCAGCGGTACATATCTTTTCTTTGATACTACTAATTTTAACAAATGGATTATAAAAGTCAATATACAACAGAAAAGCGTAAATTCTATCTTAAAATAACTATTTATTTGCCTTAACTTTTATAAAAAATTATTTCTTTTCATTCACTTGCAAATTGCTCTTGTTCAGTTGATTAAATAGTTTTATCTCCCGATAAAGCTTCAATGAATTTGGTTTTTAATTTCATTGACAACAGGATAAACAGCCTTTCCCCTGATAAATCAATTTCCAACAAAATAAGACTGGTCACCGATGAAATATATTCAAATATCGTTCTCTACAGCGGTGCTACACGTGCAAAAGTCTGCCTTAGCAAAACTGAGCGGGAAATATCCCTAAGCTTTTACGATAACGGAAAAACATTTAACCCTATGGACTCTCAAAGTCCCGATACTATTCTTAATGCTGAGGACAGAGAAATAGGCGGTCCGGGAATTTATATTGTCAAAAAAACTGCAAGCAAAATTGACTATTCAAACAAAGATGGATTCAATATTCTTACTGTTGTTTTTGAGAGATGATAACCTTTGAATAAAAATACTAATGCTTTTATTCTAACGGGAATAATGAGTGTATTGATTTTGCTTGCTTTTCTGTTTCCGCCTTTCAATTTCGGCACTAATATTCTAAAAAAAATAAGGATACCCAAAAGGGTATCCTTATTTTACCGGTTGCGGGTGCTATGGCTCTTTTGGATAAATTCTCCCTCGCTTGTAATGTCGGCTTGGAAACTATAGCGGACTAAATCCAACGGCGGGGAAATGGTCACACCGGACCTTTTCCTTTTTCCGCCTTTCAAGTCCAGCCCCTTTTTTACTGAAAACTACTTCTATATTTGATGCAATGAGCGATTTTACTCCGTGCATTGCAATTATAAATACTAAAAACGCAAAAATTGCGTAAAATATTTTTAAAATATACGCAACTTTTGCATATTTATATTGCATATTTATTGTTTTGTAGTATAATACTAATTAAGGTGATGAAAATATGACTCTCAAAGAATTACGAAAAAGTAAGAAACTAACTCAGGTACAATGCGCTGAATACTTAGGTATACCACTGCGTACCTACCAAAATTACGAAACCGATGATGCTAAAGTAAACTCTATGAAGTATGCTTTTATGATGCAAAAACTCAGTGAATATGGTTTCATTGATGAAACACATGGTATTTTGTCTATAGAACAAATTAAAAATATTTGTGGAAGTGTTTTTCAAAATCTTGATATTGAGTATTGTTATCTTTTTGGGTCATATGCAAAAGGCAAAGCAACAGAAGCAAGTGATGTGGATTTGCTTATTTCAACATCAATTTCCGGAATGAGATTTTACGATTTAGTAGAAACTTTGCGTGAAGGTCTGAAGAAAAAAGTTGATGTCCTTAACCGAGAACAACTCAACAATAATCCGGAATTAATAAATGAAATACTGAAGGATGGTGTAAAGATTTATGGATAACACAAAGGATAATAAATATTATGTTAAAAAAATCATAACTGACCTATCTTTCATAATTGAACATACAAAAGACCTGAATTTAGGGGTACTTGAAGAGAATGAAATTCTTTTGGATTCGGTAATGTTCCGACTGATTCAGATATCTGAAAACTCAGACAAACTAACAGAAGAATTTAAGATATATCACAGTAATATTCCGTGGAGAGCAATGAAAGGTATGAGAAACAGAATTGTTCACGAGTATGGAAATGTTGATATGTCAGTGGTATATGATACTATAATAAAAGATATTCCCGAACTACTCGCAGAACTCGAAACGATTAAGGAGTAATCTTTATGGAGTGTTTAGGCGGTTTATTACCGGTTGCGGGGGTGAGGATTTGGATAACTTCTCCCTCGCCTGTAATCTCGGCTTGGAAACTATAGCGGACTAAACCCAACGGCGGGGAAATGGTCACACCGGACCATTTCCTTTTTCCGCCTTTCAAGTCCAGCCCCTATGCTACAAAAAATACACTAAAACAAAAATAAAGACACCCTTTTGGATGTCCTTATTTTACTGGTTGCGGGGGCTATGGCTCTTTTGGATAAATTCTCCCTCGCTTGTAATCTCGCTTTTGGAAACAATAACGGACTAAATCCAACGGCGGGGAAATGGTCACACCGGACCATTTCCTTTTTCCGCCTTTCAAGTCCAGCCCCTATACTCCAAAAAATACACTAAAACAAAAATAAGGACACCCTCTTGGATGTCCTTATTTTACTGGTTGCGGGGGCTGGACTTGAACCAACGACCTTCGGGTTATGAGCCCGACGAGCTACCATCTGCTCCACCCCGCGATATGCACTTTTCTTTCAGTGTTTTTATTATAGCCCTTATTCACACATTTGTCAAGGGGTAATATTTGTAACATTCTGTCGATTTTGATTTTTCTGCAAATTTTGTGTTTATTATTCCTGTTTGAATATTTATTATTTGATTTTTCTATGCTTTGTGGTATAATATTAAATTAGATATTTATATTCTGACAAAGGGGAAATATTTATGTGCAAAAATTGTGACAAAAAGCCTTTTTACATTACTACTCCTATCTACTATCCCTCAGGCAATCCTCACATCGGACACTGCTACACCACAGTTGCCTGTGACTCTATCGCCCGTTACAGACGTATGCAGGGATATGACGTTATGTTCCTTACAGGTACTGATGAGCACGGTTTGAAAATCGAGCAGAAAGCCGCTGAAAAGGGCATAACTCCAAAACAGTACGTTGACGAAATTGTTGAGATTTTCAAAGGCTTGTGGGAATATATGAACATCAGTTATGACCGATATATCCGCACAACCGACGATTATCACATAGAAACAGTACAAAAGATTTTTAAAGACCTCTATGACAAGGGTTATATTTACAAGGGTGAATATACAGGTAAATACTGTACTCCTTGCGAGAGTTTCTGGACTGAAAGCCAACTTGTTGACGGCAAATGTCCTGAATGCGGTCGTGAGGTTGTTGAGGCAAAAGAGGAAGCGTATTTCTTTAAAATGGCGCCTTTTGCCGATAGGATTGAAAAACTCCTTACGGAAACCGATTTCCTACAGCCAAAGACAAGGGCTGTTGAACTTGTAAACAACTTTATCAAGCCCGGCCTTGAGGATTTGTGCGTATCAAGAACAACCTTTAAATGGGGTATTCCTGTTACCTTTGATGACAAGCACGTTGTATATGTGTGGATTGACGCACTTTCTAACTATATTTCAGCCCTTGGCTATCAAAACGAAAACTTTGATGATTTTAACAAATTCTGGCCTGCTGACGTTCATATGGTAGCAAAGGATATTATGCGTTTCCACGCAATTATCTGGCCTGCAATGTTGATGGCACTTGACCTGCCTTTGCCAAAGCATTTGGCTGTTCACGGTTGGATAACCTTTGACGGTGTTAAAATGTCAAAGTCCCTTGGAAACGTTGTTGACCCATTTGTACTTGGAGAGAGGTATTCACCTGACGCTATCCGTTACCACATTTTGCGTGAGATGGCTCTTGGCGCTGACAGTTCTTTCTCAAATGAGATTATGATTAACCGCATCAATTCCGACCTTGCCAACGGCTTGGGCAACCTTGTTTCACGTACTGTTGCTATGGTTGAAAAATACTTCGGCGGTACACTTCCTGTTGAACGTCAGGAAGGAGATTTTGACGAGGATTTAATTAATACAGCAACTTCACTAAAGGGTGCTGTGGACAAATACATTGACAATACGCAACTTAACCTTGCCCTTGCAGAGATTTTCAAGGTTGTTTCACGTGCAAACAAGTACATTGACGAAACTACTCCTTGGATACTTGCAAAGGATGAGGCTAACAAAACAAGACTTGCTACGGTTCTTTACAATTTGCTTGACACAATCCGTATTGTTGCAACCTTGCTTTCTGCATTTATGCCTACAACAATGCCAAAGGCGTTGGAGCAAATCGGCGCTTGTGAAAAATGTGCAACCTATGACAACGCAGATAAATTCAACGTACTTCCTCTTGAGGTTACCGTTAAGAAAGGTGACGTATTATTCCCACGTATTGACGTTGAAAAGGAAATTGAGGAGTTAAATCAGATTTTCAAAAACAATGACGGCGAGGATGAACAGGTAAAAGCCCTGAGAGAGGAAATGGAAGGTATCGCACAAATCGGCATTGACGATTTCTGCAAGGTTGATTTAAGGGTAGCGGAGATAAAAGCCTGTGAGCCTATTAAGAAAGCGAAAAAACTTTTGAAATTAACATTGTTTGACGGCGTTAAGGAGCGCACGGTTGCAAGTGGACTTGCCCTTTACTACAAGCCTGAACAGTTGGTAGGCAGACGAGTTGTACTTGTTGCAAATTTAAAACCAGCAAAGTTATGCGGTGTTGAAAGTCAGGGTATGATTTTGGCGGCTACAGACAAGGATGAAGTTAAGGTAATCTTTGTTGACGATATGACCCCCGGCAGTAAAATTTCATAAAACACTAAACAGCCTTCAAACGAGGGCTGTTTTTACTTTATAAAACACCTCTGTCCTAATTGGATATATACTTGCTAAATACAGGGAAATAGGGTAAAATATATCCGTATTAAGTAAATTCAGGTGAGCGAATGTTTAAATTAAGACGATTTTTAAAGGACTATAAACTTCAGTTGATTATAGGCCCTGCCTGTAAATTGTTTGAGGCGATTTTGGAACTTTGTGTGCCCCTTGTAATGGCGAGTATTATCGATGACGGCATACAAAAATCCGACACAAATCACATAATTGTAATGGGAGTTGTCCTTGTGCTCTTGGGAGTTGTTGGACTTACAAGCGCACTTGTGTGCCAGTATATGGCGTCATACACTTCACAGGGAGCAGGTACGAAAATCCGCACAGCATTACTTGCCCACATCAACGGACTTTCTCACAATGAACTTGACAAAGTAGGCACACCCTCACTTATTACACGAATGACAGGTGATATCAACGCCGTACAGGCAAATATCGCAATGACTATGCGACTGCTGTTGAGAGCGCCTTTTCTGATTATCGGCGCATTGATTATGGCTTGTTTTATCGACTTAAAACTGTCAATAATATTCTTCTGCGGTTCCTTTCTGATTGCTGTGGTGCTGTATTTGGTTATGACAAAATCTCTGCCCTTTTACAGGCAAATTCAGAAATTAGTGGATAAAGTGTCACTGATTTCTCGTGAAAATCTGTCAGGAAACAGAGTTATACGAGCATTTTCAAAGCAGAAATCCCAGCAGGAAAGCCTTGACAACGCAGGTGAGGAACTGTCAAAAACTACTCTCCGTGTCAGCAGACTGTCTGCACTTTTAAATCCTGCAACTTACGTAATCACATACAGCGCAATTATCCTGATACTGTGGTTTGGTGGCGGTCAGGTAAACAAGGGCGCGTTGATGTCAGGCGACGTTATCGCACTTACAAGTTATATGACCCAGATTTTACTTGCTATGATTGTACTTGCAAACCTTGTTGTATTGCTGTCAAAGGGCATAGCATCGGCAGGGAGAATCAATCAGATTTTTGAGATTAAGTCAACGGTTACGGAAAAATCACAGGATAGAGTAACCCCTGTAAAATCTGCCCCAACGGTGGAATTTGACAAGGTTTCCTTTACCTACGGTGACGGTGACAACGAACTTGACAACATCAGTTTTACCATAGAAAAGAACTCCGTCACAGGTATTATCGGTACAACAGGCGCAGGAAAAACCACGTTGATAAATCTGATTTTACGTTTTTATGACGCTACAGAGGGCGTTGTAAAATTTAACGGCACAGACGTTAAGGACTACCCATTCTCACAACTGCGTGGGGATATTGGAGTAGTTTTGCAAAAGTCGGTTTTGGTAAGCGGTACAGTACGTTCAAATATGCTTTGGCAAAAGCCTGAGGCTACCGATGAGGAAATATGGAAAGCACTTGAAATTGCACAGGCAAAGGACTTTGTAACGGAATTGCCGAGAAAGTTGGATTCTCCTGTAAACCAAGGGGGTACGAATTTTTCAGGGGGTCAACGTCAGCGACTTTGTATTGCTCGTGCTTTGGTGGGAAAGCCTGATACGGTTATACTTGACGACAGTTTTTCCGCCCTTGACTTTGCTACGGAAAAGGCGTTGAGAGAGGAACTTTTAAATCTTGAAAACACTACCTTGATAATCGTCACACAGCGGTGCGCAAGTATTATGAACGCAGATAAAATCATAGTGCTTGAGGACGGCGAAATTGCCGGACAAGGCACTCACAAAGAACTTTTGAAAAGTTGCGATACCTACAGAGAAATCTGCCTTTCACAACTTAAAGAGTCGGAGGTGGCAGTATGAAAAAGCACACGGTTTCAAAAATCCTCCGCTACACAATTCCCCACATAAAATACTTTATCCTTGCAGTTTTTTCCGCAGTTATAAGCGTTTCACTTACTCTGTATATCCATGTTTTGGTAGGTAACGCAATCGACTATATGATAGACGTAGGCAGAGTTGACTTTGGAAATATTCTGTTGCAGATTGTGTATATTGCGGTTTCAATCGGTCTTATCGCTGTTTTTCAATGGCTTATGGGCTACTGCACAAACGCAATTTCCTCAAAAACCATCCGTGATATTCGCAGCGACGTATTCAGAAAATTCAACAATGTACCTTTAAGTTACATTGACCGCAACCCTCACGGTGACTTAATCAGCAGAATTACCAACGATATTGAGGCAATAGGCGAGGGTCTTACTCAGGTTATCACTCAACTTTTTTCAGGTGTTATTACCATAATCGGCACTTTGATTTTTATGCTTATGATTGACTACAGAATCGCCCTTGTGGTGGTAGTTTTAACTCCACTTTCAATTCTTGTTGCAGGAATAATCGGCAGAATGTGCGCCAAAAGTTTCCGTGAGCAACAGGCTCTGCAAGGTGAAATCAGTTCCTACATTGAGGAAATGGTGGGCAACCAGAAAATCGTAAAAGCCTTTTCCTATGAAAAACGCTGTGCCGATGAATTTGAGGAAAAGAACAGACGACTGTTTAAGGTGGGACTAAAGGCACAGTTTGCCGGAGCATTGGCTAACCCCTGCACACGTTTTGTAAACAATATGGTATATGCCGCAACAGGCATTGTGGGAGCGTTGCTGATTGTTATGACAGGTGGGCTTTCTATCGGTCAACTTTCCTGTTTCCTTGCCTATGCAAACCAATACACAAAGCCATTCAACGAAGTTACCGGTGTGCTTACCCAAATCCAAACGGCTTTGGCGTCAGCCGGCAGAGTTTTTGAGGTATTGGAAGCGGAAAATGAGCCTTCCGACAAAGACAGAAAATCTGTAAACACCTGCAAAGGCAAGGTAGAATTTAAAAATGTTTACTTCTCCTACAGTGAGGATAAGCCGTTAATTCAAAACTTTTCTTTAAATGTTAAGTCAGGTCAGCAGGTTGCAATCGTAGGGCCTACAGGTTGCGGAAAAACTACTTTAATCAATCTGTTAATGGGATTTTACGATGTGCAACAAGGTGAAATTTTAGTTGACGGTACTAACATTTTGGACATAAAGCGAAATGATTTACGAAAAATGTTCGGTATGGTACTTCAGGACAGTTGGCTGATTTCAGGTACAATTATGGAAAATCTCCGTTTCGGCAATCCAAATGCTACCGACGAACAGGTTATCGAGGCTGCAAAACAGGCTCACGCCCACAGTTTTATCAGGAAAATGCCACAGGGCTACAACACTCTTATTGCGGAAAACGGCGGTAATCTCTCCGCAGGACAAAAGCAGTTGCTCTGTATCGCAAGGGCGATGGTGGTAAATCCCCCAATGCTGATACTTGACGAGGCGACTTCCTCTATTGATACCCTTACGGAAATACGAGTGCAAAAGGCGTTCAGGAAACTAATGAAGGGCAAGACAAGTTTTGTAGTTGCCCACCGACTTTCCACTATTAAGGAAAGCGATATTATACTTGTTATGAATAAGGGCAACATAGTAGAGCAGGGCACTCACGAAAAGTTGCTTGAACATAAAGGTTTTTACTACAATCTGTATAATTCACAGTTTGCTAATAATTAATTTGACCCCCTGATGCTTTCATTACATCAGGGGGTATCTTTTGGGGTTTATATCCTTTACTCAACAGTTAAATTTCTTTGTAGTTGTGTTACGTCACGGACGTTTAGTTTTTTGTCTAAGGTTATGTCGCAAACTCTTAAATCACATTCGTTGCCCTCAAATTTTGCAAGGTACTTTTGCAGGTAGGTTACGTCTTTAATATCAACAACTCCGTCCTGATTTACGTCGCCTACTGCAACAGGGTCGCTGATTAAATCAAAGGTGAAGTTATCAATACCAACGTTATTTTTTGTGATATTCATATTCCTGTCGTAGAAATTCTCGGTATCGTACAGCACCTTGACAATATGTTTGCCCCTTGTCAGTTCAAGGTTCAAATGAGTACTTAACTGATAGTTACGTCCTGCGTAAACCTCAGGGAAGTACAATGCACCCTGATCCTCTCCGTCAACATATACGGAACGGATAGCGCAACTTGTACCGGAAGTTGCGTCACCGATATTGTTGTAAAGTGCGCTCATCAGGTATGTGCCGTCCTGTGGTGCGATTACTTCAATTTCAATATTTGCGCTGTCCCCAACATTGTCCTGAACGTAACCGCTGCCGGAATAACCTAAAACGTCTGTCTTGATATACTTTGAGTTTACATCTCCGCTTTCAGCCTCAACGGTAAACTTAACAGGACTTACTACAATAGGTTTGCTCAACTCGGAGCAAATGCCCTCCTCTGAAATCGCCATCAGGCAGTAGCAACCGTAAACACCTGTGTCAACCTTATAGTTGTTTAAGCCTGTAACGTCAATGTATTCTTTGCCGTTCCACAGTTTGTATGTAAGGTCGCTTTTTGGTGACCAGTACAGCACACCGCTGTTGTACTCAAGTTTCGGAAGCGACGGACAGATAACAAGGTTTTCATCACCTTTGTTAACTATATCAACTTCACCGCTGTTTTCCATTGTGATTTCAATGTTATATGTGCCTTCGGCATCTGCACTTAATGTATAGTCACCCTTTACGGATTCGCCGTTTACCTTAAAGTCGGCAATTTTATCGCCGTTGCCGTTAATTGTGATACTCAAAACTGCGTTCTTGTATTTATAATCTGTCAGGCTTACAGGTCCTTTCATCCAATCAGGAACAGCAGGGTCAAAGGTAACACCCTCTTCACTGTAATTCATACCGAACAGTACACGGTAGTAGCCTGATAAAGTACCTGCGATTGACCATAGTTGCTGGTCGGAGCAAATGCCCTCGCCTGTTTCGTAGTTTACTACTTCCTTATTAGTTAGTGCAGTGGCTACACTGCGTACATTTGAGTTAAAAATTTCCTCTGCAACGGCCTCGTTACCTGCGTAGTTTGCGCCAATCATCAACGCAACCTGCCAACCGGGCCAGATACCTCTGTTGTGGTAGTATTTCTGTGCGTTAGCCAAAGAACCCATTTTCTGTGGATAAACTGTAGGTGCACCATAGTTTACAAGAGGATAATTCTCGGCAATCTGTCCTAACTGTTCATCAGTACCTACGCCAAACCAAAGGGCATAGCCGTTGCCTAAAACGTCAGCCTTTTCAGCCAAAGGACTGCCCATATATTCAGGGTATTCCCAAGCAGAGTACAAGCCTAAATTCTCGTTCCAAAGTCTTTGTGATACTCTCTTTTCAAGTTCCTGTGACATTGTAGCCCAGCGGTTTTGAACCTCCTCGCTCTTGCCCAGAATTTTAGCCGCCTTGCTCATTATTTCAAATACTTTTACGTAGTAAACGTTTACGCTTGTTGATTTACTTTCCGCAATATTGTTTAAGCCGTTGTTTACTGTTTCGGAAGTCCAGTCAGGATAGGTCTGGTCACGCCAGTCTGTACCGCTTGTTTCACCTCTGAAAAGTTGCGCTTCCTTGTCAAAGCACACGTTCATATCCTGCATAATGGTGTTTTCGCAAACATCGTAGAAGTAACTTAAATGGTCTTTGTTGCCGTCTGTCAGGTAAGTTTCCCACACTGCAAGCATTGTGATAATCTTGTCGGTGGAAACAGGATAAGAACCGCCTGAACCTGTGTCCTCCTCAAATACGGAAATGCCGTCGACTGTTTTAATCTTTTCTCGCTGACAGTTGTAACTTATCTCAGGGAAAATCCAGGACAGAGAGTACATACAAGCCATAGCGGTATCTCTTGTCCAAACTTTCTGCCACTCTGTACCTGTGTAGAAAACGTCGCCGAATTCGTCGGTGTTGATGCTCTTTAAGGTTTCCTCCATTGTCAGGTTGTAAACCGCCTCTGCAAGAGGGGAGTTTGGAGCAGAGAATTTCGGCTGTGCTGAAATATCTCTTGATAATTTCCATGTTTTTGCCTGACCTGTTGCATAGGAAATAATAGTATTTTCGTCAGGTACGGTTACGTTATATCCTGTATCTGTAATTGAATCAGGGTGCATTGTGTAATCGTATGTGCTGTACTCAAACGCCCATTGACCGCTTGTGTAGTAAATAGGCAAAATGTCGGCAGAAGCAACACTTGTCAGATATTCAACGTTGATTTCAGACAGTCCATCCTTTGCATTTATAATACGCTTGTTGCCTGTTGATGTATCAACAATCCACTTGTCTGCTAAAGTTTTGTCATCTGTGCAATATAGCATAGAGCCGTCCTGATATACATAACCGTCTGTGTTGAAATTCTGCATATAGAAAGAATCGTCACCGCAGGGAATAAAATTCCAGGTGTAGTTATCCGAGTCGGTTTTTTCGCTGTTTTTAACGTATGTAACGTAATTGCCTTTTTGGGAGAGGAGTAAATCATTATGCTCTATCCATTGACAGCGGAGCATAATTTCGTTTACTTCTTCCTGTGGCAGATAACTCTCAACAAAATACTGAACAGTATTGCTGTTGAAATCCGCTACAAAAGTTACGTTAGCGTCTTTAGTAAGTGTAATAGACAGGTTATCACCGCTTGGAATAACACAGGTTGACCAATCCTCAGTAGCAACCTTAAATTGATATGTGTCTGCTTTAAGGAAAATTGTAATCTGTGCGTGGTTGTTGCCGTCATTTGCCATAAGATATTCCGACTTACTTCCCCATTCGTTGAAAGTTCCACGGAGATATACTTCATAATCAACAGCATTTGCCGATAAAACTCCTGTGCCGATTACAGAACCCATACACAGTAGCAATACCAAAAAAATGCTGACTACTTTAACACTTAAAGTCCGTTTCATTTCAAAACCTCATTTCGTTATAGTTAGGATAATTATAGCAGATTTTACAATATATTTCAACAATTAACAAGGAAAATCATTAAATATTACAGCACTTTTCTGCAAAAATCTTTCATACAGCACATATCACACTTGGGCTTTCGTGCGTCGCAAACTGCTCGACCATGCAAAACTACTCTGTGGCAGAAATCGTTGCTTTCATCAGGGGGCAGAAGTTTTCTCAACTCAAACTCAATTTTCTTTTGGTCTTTTAAGTTGTGAAGTCCCAGCCGTCTTGTAATGCGGATAAAGTGGGTATCCACAACTACCGCAGGTTTGCCGAAAATGTCCCCAACTATCAGGTTGGCGGTTTTTCTGCCTATGCCGGGCAGGGTTATTAAATCCTCGATATTATCAGGCACTACTCCGCCGAATTTGTCCTTTAGGGTTTTTGCCATTTCCACAATATCTCGGCTTTTTGTTTTGTAAAGTCCGCAACTTTTTATGTACTCCGCAACTTCCTCAGCCGTTGCCTTTGCAAAGTCATCTACTGTTGGAAATCTTTTGAACAGTTCAGGAGTTACCATATTCACCCTTGCGTCGGTGCATTGAGCCGCCAGACGTGTTGCAATCAATAACTGCAAAGGGTCGGTGTATTGCAAAGAGCATATTGCATCAGGATATTCTTTTTTCAGTGCCTCAACCGCCATTTGTGCAATCTGTTTTTTAGTCATAATATCACTTCCTTATTTAATTGTATCACAAAATACCGTCTTTTCAAACAGAAAAATTTATGCTAAAATAAAAAGGGTGATAGGTATGTATAAGAATTATGTTTTTGATTTGTACGGCACGTTAATCGACATTAATACCAACGAATGGTCAATGAATTTATGGAAAAAACTTGCGATTTTGTATAGTTACAAACAAGCGCACTACACTCCCAAGGAACTGAAAAAAGCCTACGGAGAGTATGTTGAACAGGAGAAAAAGTCTGTAGGCAGACGTCACAGGGAATATACTGTAATTGATATTAAGATTGAAAAGGTGTTCAAAAAACTTTTCAACGCAAAGGGTGTTAAATGCACCAAGAGAGATATTGAGGAAATCTGCACAGCCTTCCGCTGCTATTCAACCTCTTATATAAAACTGTATGACGGTGTTATCGACTTGCTTGAAACCTTGAAATCAAAGGGCAAAAAGATATATCTGCTGTCAAACGCTCAAAGAAAGTTTACGGAAAACGAACTTAATATGTTCGGTTTGATTCCCTATTTTGACGGAATTATTATAAGCTCCGACGAGGAATGTTCAAAGCCTGACCCACACTATTACAACATTCTTTTAGACAGATACAGCCTTGACCCTAATGAAACTATAATGGTAGGAAATGATTATATTTCCGATATTCAAGGCTCAAAAGATGTGGGGCTTGACAGCCTTTACATACACCAGAGCATCAGCCCTGAAATCAAAGGCGAACTTGTGGCGGATTATAAGGTTATGGACGGAAACGTGTATAAAATTAAGGAATTGATAGTAAAATAAGAAAACCCTCTTGCTGCGGCAAGGGGGTTTTTAAATTGATAATTGATAATGAAATTATTTGTTTCTTAAATCAAATTTATCCCTAAATTCAAAACGCTTGTCAAAGAACTTTGAAATTTTGCCTATGATAAATCCGTTCAGCAGGGCGTTTACAACAGTTCCTACAAATATTACGTCAAATCTGAAACAACCGAACAAAGCAAAGGACAGGATAATAGCCAAAGTCAGGCTGGACATATCGTAAACGGTTTTTACAACACTTAACTTCAACTTGTATCTGTCCGTAACTTCTCTGACGAAAAGTTCGTAAACTTCAGGAGCAATATATGTACGGAACATAAAGGACAGTCCTGTATCTAAAATCAACCAGCCTAACAAAAACAGGACAATCTGCAATGCCAAAATATTCTCCGGCACAAACCCTAACACAAACAGCATACCATCAAGCATAGAGGTATAAATCAGCACAGTTACTACGGAAAACAGGTATGACACTCTGAAACGTCTTACAATTATTGACATCAATATCAGCAACAGACCCTGAAAAACCCACTCAACCTGTCCTACAGTTACCCAAGGTAAAAATTCACTTAATTTTTGCTGGATAAGTACGGTAGGGGCAACTATCATTGACACGCCTAAGTTTGCCTTTATCATAAGCGCAACTCCTATGGCGGTGAAAACAAGTCCGACTATATATCCGATTTCCGTATAAAAAACCTTTTTATTTTCCCTCATAACTACCTCACAAACAAGAAAGCGTGAGCATCTCGTGCGTGCGCTTTCTTTAGCCATCGCTCGTGCGCACGCAGGGCGCAACTGAGCGGGCAATATAAATTATTATTTTTTATTTGATAGGTAAATCAAATGGATTTACAGTTTTGCAGAATTTTTCTAATTACTGACAATTTTGACAAAAAATAAAGTTTTCTATCAAATTAAAAAGGTAAAGCCAAAACTTTACCTTAATTTATTTTATCAATTTTATTGCTGTTTCTGCTTTTTCGATAATTCTCAAGTCGTTATCGTAGGAGCAGATTTTTCGTGCCTGTTGAAAATCCACCCAAATGTACTCGGCGATTTCTTCCTCTTGGATTTTTACGTCGTCGGTAAATGCTTGTGCAAGGAAAAACACAACGTGCTTTCTGATTTTTCCGAAAGGACAATAGTCGCTTATCTCACGAAAATCCTTTTTAATATCAACGTCAAGTCCTGTTTCTTCCTTGATTTCACGAGCGGCGGTTTCTTTTTCCGTTTCACCCTGTTCAATATGACCCTTTGGAAAACTCCAATATTTTCCGTTGGTGTTTTTTACAAGGAGGATTTTTGTGTTTTGCTTTCCATTGTAGAAAATTATTCCCCCACAGGACTTTTCGTACAAACATTTCATTGAAACAATGTTTACGTTACGGAGAAATTCAAGGCTTGTCCTTATTTCAGGCTCGTAGTAAACCTGACCTTCCTCTACAACAATAAACTTTTCTTCATCATCATCAAAACAGGCGATAGCTATGACAACGCCTTCAAAGTTTTCGTTCACAGGCTTTTCGGATATTACGTAGGCTTTTTTGTTTGCCTTGTCTGTGCTGACATATCCGGAGTAAAGAGTTTTACTCAATTTGCCGAATATATTTACCGTAACTTTTTCTGCAAGCATAACTATCCCCCTTTTTTGATTTAATCTGTGTTTTATCCTAACAAGGATTCTATTGCGTCAAGTTGTGTTGCGGTAGCGGCGCTCATTACACCGTTTGCGAAAACCACGTTGGTGATATTATTATCTACACAATAATCGTAAAGATTACCCTTCCAATAGCGGAAATCTACAGAATGTACTTCCTTGTAGTTGTAGGTAAAGAAAGGCACAAGCGGATTGCCGTAACTTTCGTGTACGATTAATATTTTCTCGTCCTTGGCGGTTTCACATTGACTTTTGATAACTTCCAGCGGATTGTCGCCCCAAAGGAATACGCCGTAGGAAACAGAACCTGAAGCTTCCGCCAGATAGAAACAACTTGAATAATCGTCAGTTTCGTAATTCTTGTTGGTGATTGTAGTAGGCACTTCATATGGGAAAGTCCAGAAATCTACAGTATCGGCATTAACCTTTGACCCAACGCTTGTGTGGAAAGAGCCTGTAAAATCAGGAATACTGTGCTTTTCGCAATCCTCAAGATTTATGGCTTTCTGTCCTGTTTGCTCGGTAAAGGATTTGTAAGCATAATATGCGCCCAATCCTGTCCAATGGTGGTCGGAACTAAAGTAAATGTACTCGTCACAATGCTTTGCAAGTTCGTTGTAGCAGTTAATAGGAGTAACTTTTTTGTTCATATTTTCATAGGCGGATTTTATAAAGTCAGCCTGTGAAGTTGTAGTAGCGCCACCCTCAACATTTTTCAGACGTGAGGGCAATCCCATTTCCGTATGATTTGGAATTATCATACTGTAAACCTTGATGTTGCCTAAATTCTTTTGCATTTTATTGACAGTATCTGCGTATCTTGTAGCCACTTCCGGAGTGCCGTAGAACATTTCAAAGGCAATTTTATCCCAAATATACAGTCCGTTTACGGTTTCTCCTACAGAGTCAGGGTTTTCGTCCTTAATCTCAGGAGTTGCGAAAACTGTGGTAATATTTGCGTTGCTGTCGTCATTATTTTTCTTTGGCTTTTTATTATCTGGCTTTTTATTATCTGTATTTTTATTCGGGTCTACCGTTTCGGTAATAACAGGAGCGTCGTTAGCACCGCCACAGGCACAGCCGTTGCACATACAACTGAACATTCCTGTAATCATCCAAACAATCAGAAAGAACAGCAACAGTCCTGTTGCCACGATTATTACTCTGTTTCTTATTCTTTTTTTGTTGCGTTTTTTTCTATATGAAGCCGATCTGTAGCCGTTGTTTCTGTTGTTACCGTAGTTTTGGTACATTGTATATCCTCCTAAATTAAAATAGAATTATATGAATTTTATTATACACTAAACCCCTACACTTTTCAACAACTTTTTGCTATATTTATCCTATTATTTACCTTGCAACCTAAACACAACTGTGGTAAAATAAATGTTATGTTAGATAAGGAGCGCAGATAATTATGGAATATACCTTTTCGGACAGAACAAATAACCTGAAACCAAGCGCAATAAGAGAGATTTTTAAATACGCCTCCGACCCGTCGGTAGTTTCCCTTTCCGCAGGAAATCCCTCGCCTGACGCTTTTCCTATAAAGGAACTTGAGGAAATATCCGCAAGACTGTTTAAGGAAAAACCTATTGAACTTTTACAGTACAGCATAACCGAGGGCTATGCTCCTTTAAGAAGTTATCTCCTTAAATATATGAAAGAAAAGTACAATATAGGCACAGAAAATGACGATATTTTAATCACCACCGGCGCACAGCAGATTATGGACTTTGCAACAAAATCTCTTGTAAACGAAGGTGATGTTATTATTACCGAAGCGCCCAGTTTTATCGGCTCACTAAACACCTTCCGTTCCTACAATGCAAGACTTGTGGGAGTTGAGGTTGAATCTGACGGAATGAATATGGAGAAGTTGGAACAGGCTTTGCAGAGCAATAATAATGTTCGATTTATCTACACAATTCCTAATTTCCAAAACCCCTCCGGCGTTACAATGAGCCTTGAAAAACGCAAAAAATTATACGAACTTGCAAAGAAATACAGTGTGCTTATTGTTGAGGATAACCCTTACGGCGATTTGCGATACAGCGGTGAATTTTTACCTGCAATTAAAACTATGGATAGTGAAAACATTGTGCTGTATGCAGGCAGTTTCAGCAAGGTAGTTTCTCCGGGTATGCGAGTAGCATATGTTATTGCTCCACAGCAGATTATTCAGAAAATGACCGTTTGTAAACAGGGAAGCGACGTACACACAAATATATGGTCGCAAATGGTTTGCTATGAATTTATGACAAAATATGACTTTGAAAAGCACCTTGAAAATCTCCGTACAATTTACCGCAAAAAGGCGCAGTTCTGTATGGATTTGCTGGATAAATACTGTGTGCCGAATATTACATATGATAAGATAGACGGCGGTTTATTTATATGGTGCAAACTTCCCCATAATGTAGATATGCTTGATTTCTGCAAAAAGGCTATTGAAAACAAGGTTTGCGTTGTACCGGGAAATGCTTTCTTAACAGATGAAAACGAAATAAGTCACGGTTTCAGAATAAACTTCTCTACTCCTACTGATGAGCAACTTGAAAAGGGCATCAGAATTTTAGGAGAACTTGCAAAGAATATATAAAGTGAGGTAGAAATATATGGAAAACGAAAAGAAAAAAATTGCTCTCAGTTTAATTCAGCCCAGCGGTACAATTACTTTAGGTAACTATCTGGGCGCTATCCGAAATTGGGTTACTATGCAGGAGGAATTTAACTGTATTTTTGCTTTGGCGGATTTGCACACAATTACCGTCAGACAGGAACCTGCCAAAATGCGCAAGAATATTTTAGATGCGTATGCATCAATTCTTGCCTGTGGTATTGACGTTGAAAAATCTCTGTTCTTTATACAAAGTCACGTGAGCAGTCACGCAGAACTTGCATGGTTGCTTAACTGCTATACACAGTTCGGCGAACTTTCAAGAATGACCCAGTTTAAGGACAAAAGCGCAAAACACGCAGACAACATTAACGCAGGTCTGTTTACATATCCCTCACTTATGGCTGCGGATATTTTGCTGTATCAGGCTGACTGTGTGCCTGTAGGCGCTGACCAGTTGCAACACCTTGAACTGACACGTGATATTGCGAACCGCTTTAACGGTCTTTACGGAAATGTATTCAAAGTGCCAGAGGCTTACATTCCGAAGAACGGCGCAAGAGTTATGAGCCTGCAAGACCCTACAAGAAAGATGAGTAAATCCGACGAAAACGCAAACGGCTGCGTTCATCTCCTTGACCCACCGGAAGTAATTATGAAGAAGTTTAAACGTGCCATTACCGACAGCGAGGCTTGTGTACGATATGCAGAGGGCAAAGACGGAATTAACAACCTTATGGATATTTACGGTGCTGTTACAGGGCTTACCCACGAGCAGATTGAAAAGGACTTTGAGGGCAAGGGCTACGGCGACTTTAAGGTTGCAGTAGGCGAGGCTGTTGTAGAAACTTTAAGACCTATTAAAGCAGAGTACGAAAAACTTATTGCGGACAAAGCCTATCTTGAGGAGTGCTACAGAAAGTCAGACGATATTGCTCAAAAGATTTCTCAACGCACATTGACAAAGGCTAAAAAGAAAATCGGATTCGTCTTGTAATAATTGATAATGGAAAAAGTCCATTATTCATTAAAAAATCTCCGCAACCGAAGTGGTTGCGGAGGTTTTTGTTTATTCCTCTGTTGTTGATTTTATTTCAAGTCCTAAAACTTCAAGGCTTTCTGTATCAACTTCCGACGGGCATTGGCTCATAAGTTCAGATGCGTTCTGCACTTTAGGGAATGCGGTAACATCTCGAAGTGACTCTGCGCCGCAAAGGAGCATTGTAACTCGGTCAAGTCCGATTCCCATACCGCCGTGGGGCGGTGCGCCGTATTTGTAAGCCTCTACCAAGAAACCGAATTTAGCCTCGATTTCCTCGTCGGTCATTTTCAGCGCCTTAAACATTTTTTGCTGTAACTCATAATCGGTAATACGGATTGAGCCGGAACTTAACTCCGTACCGTTCAGAGTTAAGTCGTACGCTTTTGCGATAACCTTGCCCGGGTCTGTGTCAAGATACTGCAAACAATCCTCTCTTGGCATTGTGAATGGGTGGTGCATAGCAACCCACTGACCGCTTTCCTCGTCATATTCAAAGAACGGAAAGTCAACAATCCACACGAACTTAAACTCGTTGGGGATAATGTCAAGTCTTTTTGCAACAACCAGTCTTAACGCGCCCAAAACAGGAAGTGTAACGCTGTTTTTATCTGCAACAATCAATACTACGTCGCCCTTTTCAGCACCGATTTCACTTAAAATATTTTCAAGTTCTCCCTCTTTCATAAACTTCTTGAAAGAGCAGGCAGGCTCATCATCAACCCATCTTACAAAAGCAAGACCCTTTGCGCCTATTCCGCGAACATACTCTGTGAGTTTGTCAATTTCCTTGCGAGTGTAGGTTGAGGCGGCATTTTTTGCAACGATACAACGTACCGAACCGCCGTTCTCGATTGCCGAACTGAACACACCGAAATCGCTGTCCTTAACCAAGTGGGAAATGTTTTGGATTTTCATACCGAAACGTACATCAGGCTTGTCGGAGCCGTAGTTTTCCATAGCGTCATTGTATGTCATTTTCTCAAATGGAGTAGCAAGGTCCTTGCCTAAAACTTCCTTGAAAAGTCGCTTGAACAAGCCCTCGTTTATCTCCATAATCTCGTCCATATCAGCAAAGGACAACTCCATATCAATCTGTGTAAACTCAGGTTGACGGTCTGCACGTAAGTCCTCATCTCTGAAACAACGTGCAAGTTGGATATATCTGTCAAAACCTGACAGCATAAGTAGCTGCTTGTAAATCTGGGGTGACTGCGGAAGTGCGTAGAATTTGCCCTGATGTATTCTTGATGGAACAAGGTAGTCACGTGCGCCCTCAGGAGTGCTTTTTATCATCATTGGGGTTTCTATTTCTATAAAGTTGTTTTCATAGAAGTAATCCCTTGCAACCTTTGCAATCTTGCTGCGCATAATGATGTTTTCCTGTAATGGTCGTCTGCGCAAGTCAAGGTAGCGGTGCTTTAGACGTAATTCCTCGCCTGTTTTTGTATCGTCAACAATTTCAAATGGGGGAGTTTGAGCCTTTGACAAAATTCTCAACTCTGTTACCTGAATTTCGATATCTCCTGTGGGAATATCCTTGTTTTTAGCACTTCTCTCTGCAACTTTGCCCTTTACTCCAAGGACAAATTCACTACGGCAGGAGGAGGCTTTTTCAAAAATTTCCTTGTCTGTTGTATCGCTGAATGCAAGTTGAACTATACCTGTTCTGTCACGAAGGTCAATAAAAATAAGTTGACCTAAATCACGCTGACGCTGTACCCAGCCGAATATAGTAACTTCCCTGTCAACGTCGGTAATGCGTAAATCTCCGCACATATGGGTCCTTTTAAGACCTGTCATAAATTCTGCCATAATAATTACTCCTGTATATCTGCAAATTTTGCTGTCATCTGTAGTTGACTGAACTTTTCGGCAAAGGTTTCGTCAAGGGCGATTTCCGTCTGTTCGCCGGTAGTCATATTCTTAACCTTGGCAACGCCCTGCTCAATCTCGTTGTCACCGATTACCATACTGAACTGTGCGCCGATTTTGTCTGCGTACTTCATCTGTGGGCGCAGACCTCTGCCTACAACGTCGGTTTCCGCATACAGACCGAAGTCACGAACACTGTTGATTATTTCAAAGGCTTTAGCCTGTGCGTTATCTCCAAGACCTGCAACATAAAGGGCGCAGGTTTCCGGCTTTGGAATTTCAATACCCTGATTTTCCATAACCATCAAAAGCCTTTCAATACCCATAGCATAGCCTAATGAGGGCAAGTGCTGACCGCCTAATTCCTCAATCAAGCCGTCATATCTTCCGCCTCCGCATACTGTACCCTGACTTCCGATTGCGTCGGATACAAATTCAAAAACCGTCTTTGTGTAATAGTCAAGTCCACGGACAATGGTGGGGTTGATTTTATAGTGGATTTTTGCAATATCCAAGAACTTCTGCACTTGCTGAAAATGGCTCTGACACTCATCGCAAAGGAAGTCAACAATCTTTGGTGCATTCTCGGCGATTTTTGAGCAAACAGGACTTTTGCAGTCCAAAATTCTCATAGGGTTTTTGTCAAGGCGAGTTAAACAGGTTTCGCACAAGTCACCCTTATATTCTTCAAAATATTCCTTTAATGCTTTGTGATACTCTGCTCTGCAGGTTGGACAGCCGATAGAGTTAATCTCCAAGTGCAAGTCCTTTATCTGCAATCTTTTGAAAATTGAATCCGCAAGAGAAATTACCTCTGCGTCTGCAAGTGGGGAAGAAGTGCCGTATTCCTCAATGCCGAACTGGTGAAATTCTCTCAATCTTCCTGCCTGGGGCTTTTCGTAGCGATAGCAGGAAGTCAGATAGTAAGCCTTAATGGGCAGACCCTCATTAGTAAGGGAATGTTCAAGAATTGCTCTTGCCGCACCGGCTGTACCCTCAGGACGAAGTGTAACACTTTCCTTGCCCTTTGTTTCGAATGTATACATTTCCTTTTGCACAACGTCTGTAGTCTGTCCCACACCTCTTGCAAAAAGTTCGGTATGCTCAAAAACAGGAGTGCGGATTTCCTTAAATCCGAATTTTGAGGCTTCCTCACGCATTATACTTTCCACAAATTGCCAACGGTAACTTTCCTTTG
This sequence comes from Oscillospiraceae bacterium, assembly GCA_029218825.1. Taxonomy (GTDB): domain Bacteria; phylum Bacillota; class Clostridia; order Oscillospirales; family Acutalibacteraceae; genus Ruminococcoides. Next base: position 39,350 of record JAQXSC010000104.1, read on the forward strand.
GCAAAACGTCCTCTGTACCTTTAATTTTTTTAGTAATAATTCCCATTATATCCTCCAAATAAATTACCTATATTACGCAACTAATGGGCAGCACAAAGCCGCCCAGTAGAAAAAAGTCTGTTGATTATTTAAGAATGTTTCTCCAGTCAAGGTCGCCACGTTCAAGACCGTGGATAAGCACCTCGGCGGTAGCGATATTGGTAGCAACAGGAATGTTGTGCATATCGCACAGGCGGAGCAAATTCATATCGTTAGGCTCGTTTGGTTTTGGGCTTAAGGGGTCACGGAAGAACAGGAGCATATCAATTTCGTTACAGGCAATACGTGCCGCAATCTGCTGGTCACCGCCTTGAGAACCGGACAAAAATCCGGAAACCTTAAGTCCTGTAGCCTCGCTGACAATCTTTCCGGTAGTACCGGTAGCGCAAAGGTTGTTTCTGCTCAAAATTCCGCAATAAGCAATACAGAATTGAATCATCAGTTCCTTTTTCTCGTCATGGGCAATTAGTGCAATATTCATAATAACCTCCTACAACTTTCTTTTCCAAATCTAATTTCCAAAATCTATATTCAAAATTTATTCTCCCCAATAAGCAAGGGGTACGTTATCGCCCTGCACACGTCTTGCAAGGCAGTCAAAAACCGTAGTAGCAGGGCTCCAATTAAGTCCCGCAAGTCCACGTTGCATAACCGCATTTATTCTCATATCATAAGGAACAAGGGCAATAAGCCTTATTCCGGCTGCGTCAATAACTTCGTCCAAGTCGTAATAGCAACCCATTTTTTCAAAGGCTTTTCTGTCAAAGCGGTTGATTACAAGTCTTATATCCTTTATGTTGTTTTTCTCTAACTTTCGCCTGATATTCACAGCGCCTCGAATACTTGTAGGCTCTGCGTTAGTGACCACCAAAGCGCTTTTGGCAGGGGCAGCCGCTGTGGCAAAACCTGAGCCGACTCCGGCAGGTGAATCGATTATAATGTAGTCGTAATCCTTTTCCAAGTCATTAACCAACTCTGTAAAAATATCGGGATTAATCTCGTTGTCTGCATCAAAAGGAGCAGCCATTATATAGAGGTTGTCCAGATTTCTGCTTTTGTAAACAGCCTCGCGGTTTTTACAGTTACCGCAAATAGCGTCGGAGCAGTCGAAAAGTATTTCGTTTTCAACGTCAAGCATAAGGTCAACCCCACGCATACCGCAGTCGCAGTCAATAAGCAGGACCTTTTTGTTTTGTTGTACCAAAGCCGCCGACAAACATACGCTGACGGTGGATTTTCCTGTTCCGCCTTTGCCGGAGGCAACGACAATTATATTATTCATAATACTACCTCATATACATTTTAGCACAAAAGCCTAAAAAGAGCAACGAATTTTGTATTTTTTTATCGCCAAAAAAATCTGCTCTATTTTATGGAAAGTGCATAATAAAAAGCAAGGCAACCTTGCTTTTTAAATGGAAAATGTAAAATTGAAAATTGAAAAATTTGGTCGGGAAAAGAAGTTTATTTAAATATGCATTTTTCTGCACGTCCATCATTATCCATTATCAATTATCAATTATCCATTATTTAAAGTATTCATCCAACAGCGCCTTTGCAACGCCCATACTGTATTTGCCGTATGCTCCGTGTTCAAGCACAACCGCAAGGGCAACTTGGGGCTTATCGTACGGAGCATAACAGATAAACACAGTATGGTCGGAGCCTGCGTTTTCCGCTGTACCGGTCTTTGCGGCAACATCAACTTTATAATTGCCGAACACAGAATATGCCGTACCCCCTGTTGAACTTACAACAGAACGCATACCCTCTTGGACAGTTTTTAAATTTTTCATAGACACCCCTGAAGTATCCATAATTTCAGGGTTTTTCGAATCGTATTTATATAGGGTTTTTGTCCGCTGGTAATTTGTGACTTTCTTTACAAGGTGAGTTTTCAGCCTTGTGCCGTCGTTGGCAATAGTTGCAACGTATGTTGCTAACTGAACAGGAGTAAATGCGTTGTCCGACTGGCCGATAGCCGCCTGGACTGTGTTGCCGTCTGTCCAAGTTCGGCTGTCACGTCCTGCAAGAAAACCGTTGCTTTCCGCAACCTCAAGTCCTGTTTTTTCACCAAGTCCGAACCGCTGGGCATATTGGTACATAGTATCAATACCGAGTTTTCTGCCTGTTTCCGCAAAGTAGTAGTTACAACTGTGGGACAAAGCGGAATTTAAGTCGATAGAGCCGTGAGTACCCATACAGGCAACAGGGTTTGAGGGGTAATAATTGTAGTATTTTGTGCAGGTGATGTGAGTTGAGGGACTGATTACCTTTTCCTGTAATGCGGCACAGGCTACACAGGGCTTGAAAACCGAGCCGGGAGCAAAAGAGCCTACAAAGGCACGGTTATACATTGGCGCAGTTTTATCCTTTGCAAGTGAAACGTAATAGTCGCCGTATTTTGAATATTTATTTAAATCATAGGTGGGATAACTTGCCGCTGCAAGTACGGAAAAATCCCTTACGTCAAGCATTACAACCGCCCCTGTTTCACAGTCCTCTCCGTGATGTGCGCCGCTGTAAAGTGACTGTGCAAGGCCGTTTGATTTTGCGGCTTTGACCTGTGTTTCCAAAGCCTTGTTTGCAACGGACTGCAATTTTTCGTCTATTGTTAAGTACAAGGTATCTCCGGGTTTTGCGTTCACTCCCTGAACAAGGTCGGTCACATTACCGTCGGAGTTTTTCTGTACGATTTTTTCACCGCCTACGCCTTTTAAAGTATCCTCGTATGCAAGTTCCAAACCGAATTTTCCTATACTGTCGTTATATCCGTAATCCTTGCCCTCGTTTGTTTTTTCCTCGTATTCCTCTTGGTTGATTTTTCCCAATGCACCTAAAATGTGGGGGGCAATATCACCCTGTGGATTAAAACGAGTTAGGTATGTCTGAATCTCAACACCCCTTACCCCCTGCATATTTTCGCTGACGATTGCCACCATATTGTTGCTTATATCCGTTGCGAAAACGTAGGGGTTTGTGTTGGAATAATAGGTGCGCTCCATATTGTAACGGACAGATAAAAGTTGTCGTGTTTTCTCCTTGCTTTTCTGCTTTTCAACCTTATATCTTTCGCATAGGAGATTGATGCATTTTTCCGCTGAATCGCTTGTTTTCAAATTCAGAAAATCCTCTGATTTCAAGGTTTTTATTTCATCATATTTATCGGTATTAAAAGCATAGGAATTGCCCACAACCTTAATGGGCAGAATATCAATCCATTCCTCTTTACCTTTCTCCATAAGGGAAATTAGGGTCAAAATATTTTTATCCAACTTGTCCTGTTCAACAAAAAGTTTGTCGAAAACAATTTTGTAACCTGTTTTGTTTACAGCAAGTCCTTTTCCGTTGCAGTCAAGGATTTCTCCACGTGTAGCCTCCGCCTTAACTGTGTAGGCTGTTGAACGTTTGGCAACTTCTCGGTAGTTATCTCCCTCTAAAATCTGCCATTTAAAAAGTTGAACTCCAAATCCGCAGAATATCAAAACAGTGATAATTATGCAGATTACAGAACGTCTTTGCAAAAACTTTTTTTCTTTGATTTTCTTTTCCTTGTCCTCGTTAGTCAGCATAATATCACCACCTTTGTGCAGGTTATCTGTCCCTTAAATTTTTATACAAATGCTTGTTAATCAGGTAAAAAACAGGGGATAACAAAATTGTGTAAAGTATTCTTGAAATATAGTGCTGTGCAAAGTACAGTCCGCCGTCAATCCGCCCTTGGAATACGTAGAAAATTAAGAATTGCAAACAGATAAGTCCTGTAATAATTCCACCGCAAAAAGCCATTCCGTTTAAGAAATTTATCACCATATAATCCCTGAAAATATTGCCGATAGCAAAGCAAATCAATGTGAGCATAAATGCGTAAAAGCCTATGCTTCCCCCTGTGCCTATATCAATTAAACTACCGCAGGCAAGTCCGAAAAACATAGCCGGAATTTCATTTTCGTAAAAGGCTATCGTCAAGGCAACAGGTATCAACAGCACAGGCCTGCCCCCTAAAATTTCAGGCAAAAAGAAGGGCGTACCCTGAACAATATAGATGATAAGTATCTCAAGGCTGTAGGCTAAATATCGGAATACAGTATATTTTTTCTCCAAAGTACAGCCTCCTGTTAATCGTTCTGTGAATCGGTTTTTATCTCGCCTTTGTTTTTAAAGTCTGTGATAATCACCACGTCGGTTACCGACTTGATATCCTCGTAAGGCTTGATTACCGCATATTTGGTTGCGTCGTCTTGATTGAACTGAGTTGACTGAACTTTGCCTACAATAATATTCTCCGGATATATTCCGCCGATTCCTGAGGTGACGATTATGTCACCCTCTTTAATTGTGGCTGTTGCGTTTATTTTTGTAAGGGTTGTCAGGTTTTTGTCGCAGTAACCGGCACGTCCTGAAATAATGCCTGTGTCCTTAGTTTTCTTTTCTATTGCTCCGGCCTGAATGTCAGGGGAAAGAACAGTTGTCACCTTACAGTTTGCTCCGTTAATTGCACTTACAAAACCTACAAGTCCGTTTTCCGTAACAACAATATCCTGCAAATGCACACCCATAGCCGAGCCAACGTCAAGGGTAAAGGAATAGTAGTCATCCCCTGAATCTCTGCGGATTACAGTAGCCGGAACAAGAGTGTAGTCAGGGTTTTCTTTCTTGATATTGTAGTATTTCCACAGTCGTTGATTTTCGCTTTTTACATCGTAATAATCAACAAGTTGCGTTCGCAAATCCGCATTTTCGCTTTTTAACTGCTGATTTTCAGAGGCAAGTTGTTCGTAGGTTTTTTGGGTGGCGGCAGAGGATACCGCATAGGTCACCTGTGAAAGTCCGTTGGTTAAAAAACCCACAACAGTTGACGCAAAAGGACTTCCCACAGCACCGAAAATTCCCACAACAACAACTACCGCCAAGGTTACAGCAAGTGCTTTTATACTTTTGTTAGCGAAAAAATCTTTCATAGTTTTCCTCTTTATGCTAAATACTTCTATATTGAAAATTGCAGGGAACAGCCCTGCTGTTCCCCGCAAATAAAATTACTGTCTGTCGTGCTTGTATTCTGCTCTGCCCATTTCCAGCCTTTTTCCTGCACCTGCAACAACACAATCCAAAGGTTGGTCTGCAATATGAACAGGCATACCGGTCTGTTGCATTACAAGTTGATCAAGACCTCTCAACATCGCACCGCCCCCTGTGAGCATAATACCGTGGTCGATAATATCTGCGGAAAGTTCAGGGGGAGTTTTTTCCAATGTGTTCTTAATAGCCTCAACAATAATCATAAGTGGGTCAGCCAATGCGTCACGGATTTCCTCTGCAGTAACTGTAATATCCTGTGGCAATCCGTTTACAAGACTTCTGCCCTTTACAAGCATATCCTTTTCGTTTTCATAAGGGTATGCAGAGCCGATTTTTATTTTGATTTCCTCTGCGGTACGTTCACCGATTAACAGGTTATACTTTTTCTTAATATATGTCACGATAGCCTCGTCAAATTTATCTCCGGCAACTCTAACGGAACAGGAAGTTACAATATCCCCAAGAGAAATTACGGCAACTTCGGAAGTGCCGCCGCCGATGTCAACTACCATTGAGCCTGTAGGCTCGTCAACAGGCATACCTGCGCCGATAGCCGCTGCCATAGGCTCCTCAATAAGCATTACGTTTTTGCTGCCACTTGCCTGAACTGCGGCATTTTCTACGGCACGTCTTTCAACCTCTGTAACACCGGTAGGCATACATATAATAATACGTGGTTTGCTGAACAGTCCGGGCTTTGCAACCTTTTTAATAAAGTGTTTCAGCATTGTAGCGGTAATGTCAAAGTCCGCAATAACGCCGTCCTTTAAGGGGCGAACTGCAACAATAGAGCCGGGAGTTCTGCCAATCATATCGTGAGCCTGTGAGCCTACAGCCAGAACAGAATCGTTGCGAATATCCACCGCAACAACTGAGGGCTCTCTCATAACAATACCCTTGCCCTTGATACAAACCAAAGTATTGGCTGTACCTAAATCAATACCGATGTCCTTTGAAAAAGAAAACCTTTCAAACATACCTTTGCTCCTTTCGGATTCCTATTTTTTTATATACCTTCAAATTTATACCTTCATCAAATGATTATAACTTATTAATAATGTTAAATCAATAATTTTTTGTCAAAATGTGGGGCTATTTTTTACCTGTTGAGCCAAAACCGCCCTCACCTCGCAGAGTTTCATCAAGTTCCTCAGCTTCCGTAAATTCCGCCATAACAACAGGAGCGATTACCATTTGGGCAATTCGCTCATTTTTGGAGATTGTGTAAGGCTTGTTTGACACGTTGCAAAGACCTACGCAGATTTCTCCGCGGTAGTCGGAATCCACCACGCCAACTCCGTTGGAAAGGCAAATTCCGTGCTTTACTCCAAGCCCTGAACGAGCATAGAGAAAAGCCGCCACGTCACTTGAGGGCAAGGCTATTGCAATACCTGTAGGGATAATTTTCAACTGATTTGGGGCGATTGTGATTTCATTGTCGATACAGGCGTACAAGTCCATTCCTGCCGAGCCTACAGTTCCTCTTGTGGGGATAATTGCGTTGTCTTTAAGTTTTTTTATTTTAATATTCATAACTACCTCAACTTGCAAAATTCGAAATTTTCTTGCAAAAATTAATTTGTACCAAACATATGATTTTTAGATAAAATAATTATTGTTCTAATATGAAAATATAGATATTTCCTTTGGGGAACATTGTATTTTTCTTTAATAAAATATTGTCAGAATATTCCACGAAAATACAAACCGTGGGTTTTTTTCTGTAAATTTAGAGTTTTACTAAAGAAATCGGCTATGTTTTCCACG
>JAQXSC010000105.1 GCA_029218825.1 Oscillospiraceae bacterium
GTTGTCCTTTATAACACCTCCAAAGAGGATTTTGAGGGAATTTGGCGGCATTATTTCGACCTTGACAGGGATTACGGCGAAATTATAAACGCCATAAGCGAGGACGAAACCCTTAAACGCGCGGCGGAATACGCCCACGGAATACGCGTATTGAACCAAGAGCCGTGGGAAACCCTATGCTCCTTTATTATTTCCCAAAACAACAATATAAAGCGAATTAAGGGTATAGTAGAGCGTTTGTGTGAAAATTTCGGTGAAAAACTTTCCCGGAGAGAATACACCTTTCCTACTGCCGAAAAGTTATCAAAGTTGTCCGTTGATGATTTAGCGCCTATCAGAGCAGGGTTTAGAAACAAGTACATTATTGACAGTGCGCAAAAGGTAAACAGCGGTGAGGTAAACCTGAATATCTGCTACGATTTGCCCTATGATGAGGCTCAACAGGAACTTATGAAAATCAAGGGTGTTGGCACAAAGGTTGCGGACTGTACCCTGCTTTTCGGCTTTCACAGAATAGAGGCTTTTCCTCTTGATGTGTGGATGAAACGTGCTATGGAAAAGTTGTTTCCCACTATGTCCCCTGAGGACTTTGGAGAGTATGCCGGTATTGCTCAACAGTATATTTTCCACTACAGCCGAATGAATCCGGAAATTTTTGAATAATTTAAAAGAAATGTTTGCATTTTTTGTTTATTTATAGTAGTATAAACTTATGTATAATAGATTTTATAAGGAGGATTTTCCTATGAGGTTTAGAGGTTTTAAAAAATTTATCTCTGTAACCCTTGCGGTAATGATGATTGTTTCAACTCTTATCTGCGGTGGGGTAATTACCGAGGCGGCTACATACAGCGTAGGCGACGTAATCACTTACCAATTTATGGTGAATACAGGCTGTAAATTACAGGCTTTCGAGGGTGTAGTATATTTCCCTTCCGAAAAGCTGTCTGTAGTTCCGTATGTGGATTCGGATTCACCGGAAGAAGAGTATGATGCTATAGTTTATGATAATCTTACAGGCAGCCCTATGGCTAACACTACAAGTAGGGGTGTAGAATTTAACGCATCATTCTCAAGAAATATATATGACTTTACTAATGACAGTTCAATGGTTACTGTAAAATTTTCTGTAAATGATGCTGACTTCAGCCCTACAGAAATTTATACAAAGCTTACTAACATTTACGACAAGGCTCATAATGCCTATAACGGCAACAATCCTTATTCATATAAAAATGTGATTAACGACAAGGTTATCTCAGGCGGTACGGTTGACCTTGACAACGGCACAAGTGAGGAAACTACTTCTCCCACAGAGGCTACCACAGAATCCACCGAGGAAACAGTTGAATCAACCGAGGCTACAACCGAATCCACAGAGCCGACTGTAGAATCCACAGAGCCTACAACTGAATCAACAGCACCTACAGTTGAACCTACAGAGCCCACAACAGAATCTACCGAGCCTGAAAAAACAACCTATACAGTTCAGTTTAACTATGTAACAGAGGACGGTCAGCAGATTTTAACAAAGACAGTCAGCACTTCCGAAATTGATGTTCAAACTATTGTAAAATCTGTAATGCCTAATATTGAAAATAAAATGTACGAGTATTCTCTCGGTACTTGCATAGCAGACGGCACAACGATTACTGCAAATCTTAATGAAACAAAGAAACTCTACACAGTAACAGTTGACGGTGAGCCTGTTGAAGAACAGTACGGCTACAAGGATAAGGCGACAGTAACATTAGTTGACGGCACAGAATATACATTCTATGTAACCGGTGATATTGAAATCACTTCCGACGACATCAAGGAAAATGCTACATTGTCCCTTGACGCCTTAACAATTTCAGATACAAAGATTTCTATGGATTTACTTGCAACAGCAAATGTTGAGAAATTTGCTCGTATGGGCGTTGCTTTTGCTACTTCTGAAAAGTCGGTTGCAGAAATCTCCAACGCCGTATCTAACGCGGCAACAGGCACGGCTGTTTTTGAAGGAATCGCTGTTCATAACTCAACAGTAGATTCACCAAACGAGTCCGGTTCATACCAGTTTATATACGCGCCTTATGTCAGCAAGGAAAAGGCTGACAAGACTTTGTACTTCTACACATTTGCCGTAGATACCGACGGAAAAGTATATGTTAGTTTAGGTGTAAAGGTTGACCTTACAAACGCATACGCATAATATCAAATTGTAAAAATTTAGACTGCATTCCTTCATTTTGGATAGGAGTGCAGTCTTTTTGTTTTGCTCAATTTGAAATAAGAAAATTCAGAGAGCCTTTGGGGTTTTCTGTGCCTTTTTCCAAAAGTGAGATTAACCCTAAAACAGTATTTTCAATTTCTTCAGGGGTTGAGGGAACAAGGGTGTTGTCTAACTTTGCCGACATTATCAATTATCAATTAATAAGGGGCTGTTTTTCAGTCCCTTATTTTTTGCAAAATTTCAGAAAAAACGCTTTTTGAGTGCATCACTTTAAAGTTTTAAAGCAGTAATGCAAGTTATACCAAAAAGTGAAAATTATGTAAAAATATAACAAAATATGTATATTATTATAAATCTGTAACTATTTTTTGTGCATTATACACAATATTTAACCTGTTTTTTTGGCAGTGTAAAAATGTAAAATCTATTTAAAATCTTAAAGCAACGTGTTATAATTTGTTTGAGCATAAAAGGAAAAGTTATGTACAAAATAACTTTTGAAAAACCTTATATGAGATTTAGAAAATCTAAAAATTCAGAAAAGGAGATTTATTATTATGAAAAAGTTTTCTAAAATCATTGCTTTAAGCATGGCTGGACTAATGGCTGCTTCTGCACTTGCAGGCTGTCAACCGGCTGAAGAAACAGGCAAAGTTTACTATCTAAACTTTAAGCCTGAACAGGATGAGGCTTGGCAGAATTTAGCCGAGAAGTACACAGAGGAGACAGGCGTTGACGTTACAGTTGTAACAGCCGCTGAAGGTACTTACGAAAAGACTCTTACTTCCGAAATGGATAAGAGCGATGCTCCTACATTATTCCAGGTTAACGGCCCTGTTGGTCTTGCTAACTGGAAAGACTATTGCTATGACCTGGCAGGTTCAGATATCTATGGTCAGTTAACTAACGAAGACTTCGCTTTGAAGAACGAGGACGGCTCTGTACCGGGCATCGCTTACGTTGTTGAGTCATACGGTATCATCTACAACAAGACATTACTTGATGAATACTTCAAGGCTGATTGGGCAACAGTTAAGTCAATCGACGAGTTAAACAACTTTGACGCTCTAAAGACAGTTGCTGAGGAAATTCAGGCTAACAAAGAGTATTTAGGTGTTGACGGTGCGTTCACATCTGCAGGTATGGACAGTTCTTCTGACTGGAGATTTAAGACTCACCTTGCTAACCTACCTATCTACTATGAGTACAAGGCTGACGGCATCACAAAGACTGACGCTATCAAAGGCACATATCTTGACAACTACAAGATGATTTGGGATCTATACACAGACAACGCTACCTGCGACAAGAAACAACTTGCTAACAAGACAGGTACAGACGCTGAAACAGAGTTCAAAACAGGCAAGGCTGTATTCTTCCAGAACGGTACTTGGGAATATGACGGCTGTAAGGCTAAAGACGGCGAAGGCTTAAAGGACGAAGAGTTCGGTATGCTTCCTATCTACATCGGCGTTGACGGCGAAGAAGAGCAGGGCGTTTGCACAGGTTCAGAGAACTATTGGTGCGTAAACAGCAAAGCAAGCGAGGCTGACATCAAGGCTACACTTGACTTTATGAACTGGTGTGTAACAAGCGAAACAGGTACAACAGCACTTGCTGAAGACATGGGCTTTGTAATTCCTTTCAAGGCTGCTAAAGAGGCTCAGAATCCTCTCGTTGTTGCTGCTAACGAGTATGTAGAAGCAGGTAAAACTCCTGTATCTTGGAACTTCACAACAATGCCAAGCGAAGACTGGAAAAACGGCGTTGGCGCTGCTTTAACACAGTATTCAGCAGGCAAGGGCGAGTGGAAAGACGTTGTTACAGCATTTGTTGACGGCTGGGCAAAAGAAATAGCAAAAGCAAAATAATTTTTAACAAATAAAGTTTGGAGGTACCGTGGTGTTAAAAAAGAAAAAACAATATTTTTTAATATTCCTGCTACCTACACTTTTGGCATTCATAATCGGATTTGTATATCCGTTCTTCCAAGGAATTTATCTGTCGTTCTGTAAATTTATCACTACCAGCGACGCTGAGTTTGTAGGTTTCAGCAACTATATCGAAGCCTTCCAAGACGAGTCGTTTTTACATTCATTCTGGTTTACGGTAGCATTTGTTATTGTAAATGTAGTGTTGATTAACATTATCGCATTTTTCGTGGCATATGCACTTACCATGGGAATCAAGGGTGCTAATATTTTCAGAACAGTGTTCTTTGTACCAAACCTAATCGGTGGCATTATTTTAGGATATATTTGGCAATTAATATTCAACGGTATTCTTGTAAACTTTGGTGAAACAATAGTATCTAATGCTACATTCGGATTCTGGGGTCTTGTAATTTTAATGTGTTGGCAACAGGCCGGTTATATGATGATTATCTATATAGCAGGTTTCCAAAGTGTTCCCGGCGATTTATACGAGGCAGCAAGAATTGACGGTGCAACAAAAGGTCAGATTTTGGGCAGAGTTACCATTCCTATGATGGCTCCTTCCATTACAATCTGTACTTTCCTTACACTGACAAATTCATTCAAACTCTTTGACCAGAACTTGGCTTTGACAGGTGGTTTACCAACCACTGTAGCGGCAGATGGTACTTCGATTTATCAGACGCAGATGATGGCACTGAACATTTACAATACGTTCTATGCTAACGGAAATTCAAGAGGTGTAGGTCAGGCCGAGGCTGTAATATTCTTTGTAATTGTTGTTGCAATTTCACTAACGCAACTTTACTTTACAAGACGTAGAGAGGTGCAACAATAATGGATAGAAAGAATAAGAATACTCCCGACAAGATTTTTCTGACAGTATTTCTGTCAATAGTATCGGTTGTTTATGTAATGCCGATTATCATCATTTTAATTAACTCTTTCAAGAGTAAAACGGCAATCAGCGCAAGTCCGTTTTCATTCCCAAATGCTGACAGTTTTTATGGGTTCAAGAACTATATCGAGGGTATGACCTTCGGTAACTTCCCATTCTGGATTTCAGTTGCCTGCAGTTTGTTCATAACCGTAGGCGGTGTGTTCCTGATTTTGTTCTGTACTTCAATGTCGGCATGGTATATTTCAAGAGTAAACAGCGTATTCTGTAAAGTAGTTTACTACTTCTGCGTATTCTCAATGGTTGTACCTTTCCAGATGGTAATGTACACATTGTCAAAAACAGCAGATACTCTGAAACTCAACACACCTTGGGGTATATTGATAGTATATCTGGGATTTGGCGCAGGTCTGGCGATATTTATGTTCACCGGCTTTGTTAAGTCAATCCCAATCGAGATTGAGGAAGCCGCAGGTATTGACGGCGCAGGTCCTTTGAGAACATTCTTCGGCGTTGTACTTCCCATTATGAAACCTACATTTATTTCTGTAGGTATCTTGGAAACAATGTGGATTTGGAATGACTACCTGCTCCCGTATCTTGTATTGGATATTAAGAAATTCAGGACAATTCCTATTCATATTCAGTACCTGAACGGAAGTTACGGACAGACCGATATCGGCGCTATTATGGCTCTGATTGTACTGAGTATTATTCCTATTGTAATATTCTACTTTGCTTGTCAGAAACACATTATCGAAGGTGTTGTAGCAGGCGCAGTTAAGGGATAATCAGTTTAAATTTCACAACCCTCTGTTTTATGCAGAGGGTTGTTTTTTTGATTGTATAATCATTTATATAAAAGTAAATGTTTTTAAGAAATTTTTGTTGTAAATTTCTGTAATAAGTAGTATAATTATTAAAAAGCAAAACAGGGGGCAGAACTATGAAAAAAATAACCGCTTTAGTACTTTCTGTTATTTTGTGTTGCGGACTTTTATTTGGATGCGGAAATTCCGCCGTCAGCAACCAAACTTCTCCCAAAGATGTAAAAAATGTAAAATGGACTACATACGATTACAGTTTCAGTTTTGACACAACAAAGGACTGCAAGGGCATATATTCCTTTGATACAATGGAGTATAACGTAACCGTAAATTTTGAGGGCAGTCATATTACCGTTGTGGATAATGATAATAAGGGCGCTACTCTCTGGACAGGTATGTGGCAGTATAAGGACGATAAGAATAAAAAACTGTATGTGTACGGCATCAAGTACAATGTTGAGGACTACGAGGAACTGTCCTCTTGCTACACAGACTTTATGGATATGAGAGCAGAAAAATTAAAATAAGAGACAAATCCGCTGACCGAAAATCAGCGGATTTTAATTTGATAGGTAGTTTCTAATTATTTACAAAATTGTCGGTAATTAGAAAAATTCTGCAAAACTTAATAAAAAGCCTGTGAGTTCGATTTGAATTCACAGGCTTTTTGTTACATAAATATTTACTTTATTTGATATACAAAAGATTTTTGAAATCACTTGACAAGTTACCTGTGGGTTACTATAATAAAAGTAACTTACAGGTAACTTTTATAATTATGAGGTAAAAACAATGAAAACCACCAAAAAAGATATAATAAACGCCGCTTTGACGGTATTTTCACAAAAGGGTTACGAGGGTGCTTTACTACGTGATATTTCCGATTCCTTGGGAATTACAAAGGCAGCATTATACAAGCACTACGAAAGCAAGGAGGCCCTTTGGAATACAATGATTGATTATGTTGAGGAGTATTACAACAGGCATATCGGCGAAGTTTCCAATATTAAAATCCCCGAAAATTGGGAGGAATTCAGGGAAATTTCTTTAAAGCAGATTAATTTCACCCTGCACGATGAAACCGTCAAGCGTGTCCGCAGACTTCTTACAATAGAGCAGTACCGCAACGAGAGAATGTCGGCTCTTGCAACAAAGCATTTTATTACGGATATTGAAACACGATTTACAAAAATATTTCAGGGAATGACGGAAAAGGGCATATTAAAACCCACCGATTGCAAACTTCTTGCTTTTCAGTTCACCGCTCCTATTACGGTGCTGATTCATTATTGTGACCGAGAGCCGGAGAGAGAGTCGGAAATTATGGATAAAATTGAAGGGCATATCAAACAGTTTTCAAAGGAGTACGGCAACATATGAAAATAGTAATAATTCACGGACAGAATCACAAGGGCAGTACCTGTATGATTGCACAGGAACTCGCAAATAAAATTAAGGATAAAACACAGGGACAATCGGAAATTAAGGAGTTTTTTCTGCCAAAAGATTTTGACGAACCTTGTTTAGGCTGTTATACCTGCTTTAAAAACGACTTGACAAAGTGCCCTCATTACCCAAAACTTGAGCCTTTGGTTACAGCGTTGATTGAGGCTGATTTGATTATTTTGGAAAGCCCTGTGTATGTTTACCACGCTACAGGACAGATGATGAGTTTTCTTGACCACTTCGGAACATGGTGGGTGGTGCACAGACCAAGGGAAGAAATGTGCAGTAAACAGGCGGTTGCAATTTCCACGGCAGCCGGCGGCGGTATGAAAAGCACCGTAAAGGATATGGCGGACAGTTTGGAAATGTGGGGAGTTGGCAAGGTGTATAAATACGGTGTAGGAGTTCAGGCGCTGAATCCAAAGGAAATTCCCCAAAGAATCCTAAAGAAAATACATAAAAAGACAGATAAATTATCAGATTCAATATGCAAAAATGCAGGTAAGCGAAAGATGAACAGACGAGGTAAAAATTGGTTTTGTCTTATGAGATTTGCACAAAAGCATTTCCCACCTATGGAACCTGACTATACCTACTGGGAGAATATGGGTTGGCATAAAAAGGCGCGACCTTGGAAAAGTGAGCATTAATAATTTTGTCGGAGGATTGGGAAATGAAAGCAATTAATACAGAGCAATTAACAAAATTTTATGGTAAAAACCGCGGTATTACCGACGTTAATTTATCCGTTGAGGAGGGTGACTTCTTTGGATTTATAGGGCCAAACGGTGCAGGAAAATCCACTACAATCCGTACACTTTTAGGCTTGATTGCCCCTACAAGGGGTAGAGGTCAGGTACTTGGTAAAGACATTGTGAAAAGCCGTATTGAAATACTGTCACAGGTAGGCTATCTGCCAAGTGAGGCGGTATTTTACAACGGTATGCGTGTTCGTGATATTCTCAATTACTCCGCTAAACTTTACAAAACCGATTGCAAAGATGAGGCGAAAAAACTTTGCGAAAGGCTTGAGTTGGATACTTCTCGCCGAGTGGATGAACTATCCTTGGGAAACCGCAAAAAGGTAGGCATTGTATGTGCGCTGCAGCACAAGCCGAAACTCTATATTTTAGATGAACCCACAAGCGGTTTAGACCCATTAATGCAAAAAGAGTTTTACGAACTTCTTAAGGAAAGGAACAAAGAGGGCGCAACAGTATTTTTGTCCTCTCACGTTTTGTCGGAAATCGGACGTTACTGCAAACACGCAGCAATTATCCGTGACGGTGAAATTTTAGTATCGGACAGCGTGGAAAAGTTAGGTCATACCGGTGTAAAACGAGTAACCTTGCAGGGCGCAAATGATATTCCTCAAATTGACGGCATAAAAAATGTGACAAACGAAAAAGGCTCTGTCAGTTTTCTTTACAGCGGAAATCCAAAAGATTTGCTGTCACAGCTTACAAATATTCCTTTTACGGATTTTACTGTTACCGACCCTGATTTAGATGAAGTGTTTATGCACTACTACGTAAAGGAGGAAAATTGAAATGACAATTTTTTTACACGAACTTAAACGTAGCAAAATTTCTCTATTGATTTGGTCTTTGGCTATTGCCTCTATGCTTTCATTATGTGTGTTTATTTACCCTGAAATGAAATCCCAGATGGACGATATTTCCACTATGTTTGCGGATATGGGGTCTTTTTCCGCAGCATTTGGTATGGATAAAATTAATTTCGGCACATTTATCGGATTTTTCGGTGTAGAGTGCGGAGAAATTATGGGACTTGGGGGTGCATTATTTGCATCCATTGTGGGAATTTCCGCCCTTGCAAAAGAGGAAAAAGAACACACCGCTGAATTTCTTTTAACTCACCCTGTTTCAAGGGAAAGAGTGCTTACGGAAAAACTCCTTGCGGTTTTTGTGCAGATTATTATTCTGAATGTTATTTCGGTTCTTGTGACAGTTATCTCAATGGTTGCTGTAGGCGAAAGTGCTGACGCAGAAATTATGTTCCTGCTGTTTCTTTCCTACTTTATAATGCAGATAGAGGTGGCATCAATCACTTTCGGCATTTCCGCATTTCTAAAGGGAAACGGACTTGGCATAGGTCTTGGTATTGCAATCCTGCTGTATTTCCTAAACATTATTTCCAACCTGACGGAAGATGCAAAATTTTTGAAATACATTACACCTTTCGGTTATACAGAGGGCTCAGAAATTATTTCAAACAGCGCTATGGAAATGAAATACGTTGCCGTAGGACTTGGGTTTATGGCAGCAGGCATTGTGATTGCATTTATAAAATACCGCAAAAAGGATATTGGATAAAACGATTATACTTCATAAATATCAGAATGGATGTGATAAAATATGATTGATACAACTAAAATAAAAAACCAATTCGACAGCGATGCAAAAGCCTATGACAGCAAGAGAAGAATTTTTATCCCTTGCTTTGACGATTATTACATAAACACTACGAAATTTATCGCCGGTATAATCAAAGAGCCAAAAAATGTATTGGATTTAGGCGCAGGTACAGGGCTTTTGACTTCCTTTTGGTATAAGGAATTTCCAAAGGCAAATTATGTTCTTGATGATATATCCGTAGAAATGCTGAATATGGCAAAAGAGCGTTTTAGTAATGGGCAGAATTTTGATTACGTAACCGATAATTATAACGAATCCTTGCCAAAGGGCAATTTTGACGTGATTATTTCCGCACTTTCAATTCATCACCTTGACTATGCTGAAAAGCAAAGCCTGTTTAAAAGAATTTTTGATAAACTGCCAAAGGGCGGAGTGTTTGTAAATTACGATATGTTCAATGCGGACACAAAGGAAATGACGGAGAAGTATAATCAATATTGGGAAAATTCGGTGCTGAACAGCCAACTTCCCACGGCGGATATTAAGCATTGGCAAAAAGGCAGGTCCATAGATAAGGAATGTTCCGTTGGTGAGGAAATTGCTATGCTGAAATCAGCAGGTTTTAAAAACGTGAACTGCCTTTTTTCAAATTTAAAATTCGGCGTTGTTATGGCAAAAAAGTAAGAAAGGAAACTGTTTAATGGAACACATTATTGAAATTGAACACCTTTGCAAGTCCTTTGGTGACATAAAGGCTGTTCAGGATTTATCGTTTATTGTTAATCGCGGTGAACTGTTTGCCTTTTTAGGGGTAAACGGTGCAGGAAAATCCACAACTATTTCCATGCTCTGCGGACAGTTAAAAAAGGACAGCGGAAAAATTTTAGTTTGCGGAGAGAATGTAGAGCGAAATTTTGAGAAAATCAGCAGAAAAATCGGAGTAGTTTTTCAAAATTCTGTCCTTGACGCTCCTCTTTCTGTGCGTGATAATCTGCGCAGTCGAGCATCTCTTTACGGCATTAAGGGAAAGGATTTTGAGGAAAGGCTCAATGAACTTGCGCAACTTTTGGATTTTTCCGATTTGCTGAAACGTCCTCTAAACAAACTTTCCGGCGGTCAGAAAAGGCGAATTGATATTGCACGTGCTATTCTGCACAAGCCGGAAATACTGATTTTAGACGAGCCAACTACAGGTCTTGACCCTCAAACACGACACCTCTTGTGGGATGTGGTAAACACATTACGTAAGGAAAAGCAGATGACGGTATTTCTGACTACACACTATATGGAGGAGGCGGCGGACGCAGACTATATTGTTATCCTTGACAGCGGAAAAATTGCCGCCAAAGGTACGCCTCTTTCCCTTAAAAACGAATATGCAGGGGATTACATTACCCTTTACGGCATAGATGAAAATGAAGTCAAAAATCTTGGAATACCATATGAGGAAATAAAGGACGCTTTCAGAATTTCCGTGCCAAATACAGGAAAGGCAACGGAATTAATATTGTCACAGCCGCAATTATTCAGAGATTATGAAATAATCAAGGGCAATATGGACGATGTTTTTCTTGCTGTTACAGGCAAAAAACTTGTGGGAGGTGCAGAGAAATGATAGGTTTATTTAATATGACTCGACGTAATCTACGTCTGTTTTTCAAGGATAAGGGAATGTTTTTCTCAACCTTAATCACCCCAATTATATTGCTTGTTTTATATGCGACTTTTCTTGCAAATATATACAGGGACAGTTTTGCATCTGCATTACCGGAAGGTGTTGTAATACCTGATGAACTTTTGAATGGTACGGTTGTTTGTCAGTTGACTTCCTCTTTGTTGGCAGTTTGCTGTGTTACAGTTTCCTTTTGCGCCAATCTTATTATGATTGGGGACAAGGCTAATAAAAGTATAAGTGATTTTACTGTATCACCTGTAAAACATTCCACCCTTGCGGTTAGTTATTTTGTAGCCTCTGCTGTCAGTACGTTGATTATTACCTTTACCGCTCTTGGGGTGAGTTTAGGTTATGTTGCTATTATCCAGGGTTGGTACTTATCCTTTACGGATGTTTTGTGGGTTATCTCAGATGTGCTTTTGCTGACACTTTTCGGCACAGCCCTTTCCTCTTGTATCAATTTCTTTTTGAGTACAAACGGTCAGGCTTCCGCTGTAGGCACAATTATCAGCGCCGGTTACGGCTTTCTCTGCGGTGCTTATATGCCTATTTCAAACTTCTCTCAAGAGTTGCAAAATGTTTTGATGTTTTTGCCGGGTACATACGGAACAAGCCTGTTGCGAAATCATATGATGCGTGGAGTTTTTGCGGAAATGAAAGAATACGGCTTCCCTGATGACGTAATGACAGGAATACGTGACAGCATTGACTGTAATTTATACTTCAACGGAAATGAAGTTCCTGTGGAGATAATGGCGGTGGTGCTTTCAGGCTCGGTATTGCTGTTTACAGGCATTTTCGTTTTGATGAATATACTAAAAAAGAAAAGATAACTGTTTGCCTATGAATTTTTAGGCTGACAAAACTGATACAAAAATGACAAGATAATATTTTTCCCGGACTGTATAATGATGTCAAACAGAGGAAAGGTGTGAAACTTATGGAATGGCTGACGGCAATCAGAAAATCAATCAGTTATATCGAGGAGCATTTGAACGGTCATATCAGTGCGCAGGATGTGGCTGAACAGGTGTATATGTCTCCGCTGTATTTCCAAAGAGGTTTTCAGGTAATGACAGGTTATTCCGTGGCGGAGTATATCCGTAACCGAAAACTGTATCTTGCTGCTCTTGAATTAAAAAACGGCAACAGAAAAGTCATTGATATTGCTTTTGATTACGGTTACGACACACCGGAAAGTTTTACAAAGGCGTTTGTCCGTTTCCACGGAAACTCGCCGATTCAGGTAAAGCAGGGTGGATATTTTAAAACCTTTCTTCCGTTGAATATCAATATTACGGTTCAAGGAGGAAATATTATGAACTACAAAATTACTCGAATGTTCGGACTAAAGGCAATCGGCTTTGCAAAGGAGTTTTCCTTTGACACCGCATATGATGAGATTCCAAAGTTTTGGGATGAAATCTGCGAGAAATATGCCGCAAATGTTTACGCAGGAAATCCGCCGTCAAATGAATATGAAAAAGCCTTGATAGACAACTGCATCGGCGAATACGGTGTTTGCATTGATGAGGGAAAAGCCGCCGATGAGGGCAAATTCACTTATCTTATTGCAGGTAAATATACCGGCGGCGAAGTTCCTAAGGGAATGATGCTGTATGAGTTTCCGGCAGGTGAATGGGCAGTATTCGACTGCGTTGGTCCGATTCCTGAGGCACTTCAATCTTTGAATACACAAATTTTCAAGGAATGGCTACCGGGCAATCCGGACTACGAAATAAGCGGAAATGCAAATGTTGAATGGTATGACTGTGTAAACGGCGAGAAAACCGACCCTGATTACCACAGCGCTATTTGGATTCCTGTTAAGAGAAAGTAAAAACACACAAAAACAAGACGGAGCAAGTTATCGCTCCGTCTTATTGTATAACGAAAACTACGCGACTATCGCGTGGTCAAAAAAAGAGGAACACAAGTTAATGTGTTCCTCACTTTTATGCTGTTATTACATAATGTTTAGTAGTGACAGAAGTCCCTGACCGTTTGCAACGCTTAAGAATGCGGTTGCAAATACAAGGGAAACTATAGTCATAAGTTTAATTAGAATGTTCAACGCAGGGCCTGAAGTGTCTTTGAATGGGTCGCCTACTGTATCGCCTACAACGGAAGCCTTGTGAGCCGCAGAGCCTTTGCCTTCCTCCGGCAAACTCTCGATATACTTCTTTGCGTTGTCCCAAGCGCCGCCGCTGTTAGCCATAAAGATAGCAAGCATAACGCCTGAAATTAATGCGCCTGCAAGTAAACCGCCCAGACTTTCAACACCCAGCACAAAACCTACAATAATAGGAACTACTACAGCCATAACACCGGGGATAATCATTTCCCATAAAGCGGCTTTGGTTGAAATAGAAACGCAACGTGAGTAGTCAGGATTATCCTTGCCCTGTAAGATACCGGGCTTTTCTCTGAACTGACGGCGAACTTCCGCAATCATCTTGTTAGCCGCACGGCCTACGCTGCTCATTGTGAAAGCAGAGAATAGGAAAGGTAACATACCGCCGATAAACAGACCTACAACAACCTTTGGGTCGAGAATACTCATACCGCTTTCCACAATCTTGGTTGTTGACGCAAAGGATGCGAAAAGTGCAAGAGCAGTTAAAGCCGCAGAGCCGATTGCAAAGCCTTTGCCGATAGCCGCAGTTGTGTTACCAACGCTGTCGAGTTTATCTGTAATATTTCTAACCTTGGGGTCAAGTTCGCTCATTTCGGCAATACCGCCTGCATTGTCGGCGATTGGGCCGTATGCGTCAACCGCAACAGTCATACCTGTTGTTGAAAGCATACCTACAGCCGCAAGAGCAATACCGTAAAGTCCCATTCCGTTGCCGCCCATAGAACTACCGCAGGCATATGCAACAAGAATACCGATAACAATGAAAATAATAGGGATAGCGGTTGATTTCATACCAACGCTGATACCTGTAATAATATTTGTAGCAGAGCCTGTTTTTGAACTTTCTGCGATTTCCTTAACGGACTTATATCTATCGGAAGTGTACATTTCCGTCAGTTTACCGATTGCTGTACCAACAACAAGTCCTGCAAGTACACAGAAGAACGGCATTAGGCTGTTGAGCATAAAGTAACTAATCAATCCGCCGCAAATAATTACAATAGCAGTTGCAACGTATTCACCGATATTAAGTGAACGCTGTGGGTCGGAATTTTCCTTACCTCTTACAAAGAATACGGAAATAACCGAACCTACAATACCTACTGCGCAAAGGAGCATAGGGAACAGGGCGTACTGAATAGCCGCTTCTCCCTGTGCAGCCGCAAATGCCAAAGTGATTGCAGATACGATTGAACCTACATAACTTTCAAAAAGGTCAGCGCCCATACCTGCAACGTCGCCTACGTTGTCGCCTACGTTGTCGGCGATTGTAGCAGGGTTACGAGGGTCGTCCTCAGGGATACCTGCCTCAACCTTACCTACAAGGTCAGCACCAACGTCAGCGGCTTTTGTGTAGATACCGCCGCCAACACGGGCAAACAAAGCGATTGATGAAGCACCAAGGCTAAATCCGGTAAAGATGTTTAGCATTTCTGAATTTTTAGCAAGGTCGAACTGTGAGTTCAGATACAGGAATATCAAGCCTAAACCGATAACACCCAATCCAACAACCGAAAGACCCATTACTGCACCGCCACGGAAAGCGATTTTCAGGGCTTTGTGCATACCGTGATCTTTTGCGGCATTAGCGGTACGAACATTTGCCATTGTAGCAACAGTCATACCGAAGTAACCGGCAAGTGTTGAGAACAGTGCGCCTACGATAAAGCAAATTGCCGTTAGCCAGTTAATAACAAAACCGATTGCAATAAACAGAAGTATAGCAAAAACAATCAGGATTTTGTACTCTGAAAACAGAAAAGCACGTGCGCCTGAGGCGATTGCTCCTGAAATTTCTTTCATTCTGTCTGTACCTTTTTCCTGTCGTTTAATGAACAAAGCAAAGTACAAAGCAAAGAGTACTGCAATAACACCGGCACCTATAAAGGCAATAAGTTCCATTGTCATAAAATCATCTCCTATCCCTATGCTCTAAAGTTGAGCATAGAAATTTTGAATATAAATATTCTATTATAGTCTTTCAATTTTACCACTAATAGCGGTAAAAATCAAGATTTTGGGAAAAACTAAAGTAAAATTAGGTAACAAAAAGGAGTCGGAACACCAACTCCTTCGTTAGTTTAACTTTTTGCAATATCACAAATTACATCAACACATCGGTCAATTCCAAGGGAGGAGGAACTGAGACAAATGTCGTAATACTCCGCAACGCCGAATTCCGAGTTGGTATAACGTGTGCAGTATTTTTTGCGAGATTTATCAATATGTCGCATTTGGTCGCTGATTTTGGAGATTGAAGTATCCGGCATTTTATTGTGCATTCGCTGTAATCTCCAATAAGGATTTGCGTGAATAAAAACGTGCAGACAATCGTTAAACTCTTTTAGAATTGTGTTTGCATTTCTGCCTACGATTACGCAATTTCCGTGCTCCGCAAGTTTGTGGATAACCCTCTGTTGGGCGTCAAAAAGTTTGTCGCTTACAGGTCTGTTGTAAAATCCAAACAGACTTTGCGCAAAGCCGAAATCCATAGCAACCTTTTCGTCATAGCGAACGATACTTGCAATATCAAGCCCTGCTTCCTCACAAGCCTTTAGAATAATTGCCTTGTCAAAATAATCAAACCCAAGTTTTTGTGCAACGGCTCTGCCGATTTCTCCGCCACCTGCACCAAACTCACGGCTTATAGTTATTATTTTTTTCATTTGTTTACTCCTGTTAAAGCACCTTGTTTAAGAAGTCTATTGTACGAGGCTCTTTGGGGTGATTAATAACCTCATCGGGAGTACCCTGCTCTACAATATATCCGCCGTCCATAAAGATAATGCGGTCGGCAACCTCTCGTGCAAAGCCGATTTCGTGGGTAACAACAACCATTGTCATACCGCCCTTTGCAAGTTCTTTCATAACTGCAAGAACTTCGCCGACCATTTCAGGGTCAAGGGCAGAGGTAGGCTCGTCAAAAAGCATTACGTCAGGCTCCATTGCAAGGGCTCTTGCAATAGCAACACGCTGTTTCTGTCCGCCTGAAAGTTGAACAGGATAAGCGTCAGCCTTGTCAACCATACCTACACGCTCTAAAAGTTGCATACCTTTTTCCTTGGCTTTATCTTTAGTCATAAGTTTCAATTCAACAGGTGCTAACATTATATTCTGTAGTACTGTTTTGTGATTGAATAAATTAAAGTGCTGGAATACCATACCGATATTTTCTCTTGCTTTGTTAATATCGGTGTGCTTGTCGGTAATCTCCTGTCCGTCAACTACAATCAATCCGTCGGTAGCAACCTCAAGTTGATTTAAGCAACGTAAGAATGTGGATTTACCGCTTCCCGAAGGGCCTAAAAGTACAACAACTTCGCCCTCTTTGATGTCAACGCTGATGTCCTTTAGTACCTCTAACTTACCAAAACTCTTTTTTAGGTTTTTAACGTGAATCATTACATTATCGTTTGTCTTCAATGCTAATCCTCCGTTCTAACCATTTTGCAACTCTGCTTAATGTTATGATAACAATCATATACATAACACCGATAATTGCCCAGGTTTCAAGACTTTTTAGTGTATTACCTGCAATAGTGCTGCCCATATTTGTCAGTTCAGGGAATCCGATAACTGACAGAATAGATGTATCTTTTAATGTAATAATGAACTGGTTGATAATTGACGGAATCATTGTTCTGATAGCCTGTGGCAACAGTACAAGTCGCATACTTTTGCTGTAGGATAAACCTAAACTGCGACTTGCCTCCATCTGTCCTTTGTCAACACTTTCGATACCTGCTCTGAAAATTTCAGCCATATAAGCACCGCAGTTCATAGCAAGTGCTATTGTACCTGCCTGTAAAGCGGTGAGTTTAAACCCTGCAAAGCCCATAGCCTGAATAGAAACAGGAATACCGAAGTAAATGAAAAATGCAAGTACGATAAGCGGAACGCCACGTACTGCGTCAACGTAAATTGTACCGATTAAATTAAAGAAACGATTTTTGCCTACGTTCATCAAAGCAAAAATCAAACCAATAACCATGGCAAAAGCAAGAGATAGAAGTGTAAGCAACAAGGTTTGTCCCAAAGCCATTAACAGTAACTGACCGTAGGAGGTGATAATTCTGAAAATTACCGACATAGAGTCGGCAATAGAAGTGCCTATGCCTACAAAGAAACCCTGAATACCGCCTGCGACGTCGCCGTTGGCAGCAAGAAGGTTAAACACATTTTCTGTCATCCGTCTTTCCCCTTTCAATTAATATAAGATAATATGCAAGTAAGGCAAAGCCCTACTTGCATAAGTTAGTATAGGATTATATTTTAGAAATTAACCTAAGTATTTCTCAAGAATTTCGTCATATTTACCGCTGTCTTGAATGTTCTTAAGACCTGCGTTAAACATATCAAGAAGTTCCTGTTTGCTCTCGTCCATAATAGCAAAGCCGTAAGGTGAACCCTCGTTAGCCATACCCTCAGGAATCTCAAGGTCTAAATCGCCCTCTTTGATAGAAGCCTGCATAATAGGTGTGTCCTCAACACAAGCGTCGCTGTTGCCAAGGATAACGTCCTGATACATTGTTGGAGAATCCTTAAATCTTGTAATCTTTAGATTGTATTTGTCTTTTAACTCTTCAGCGAAGTCTGCGCCTGCTGTACCGTTCTTAACTGCGATTGACTTGCCCTTTAGGTCGTCAAAACTCTTAATGTCGCTGCCTTTTTTAACAACGAAAGTCTGAGTAGCATTGTAGTAACCGTCAGAGAAAATCCAGCCTGAGTCGATTCTTTCCTGCTTGATTGTAGCGCCTGCAATAAGTCCGTCAGCCTGTCCTGCCTGAACAGCAGCAACAGCAGCGTCCCAACCTAAACTGTTAAGTTCGATTTCAAAGCCCTGATCCTCTGCGATAGCGTTGATAATATCAACGTCAATACCAACAAAGTCGCCGTTAGCGTCTGTGTATTCGAAAGGCTTGAATACTGTGTCTGTAGCGATAATGTACTTCTTGCCATTTGAAGTTTCTTCTGCTGTCGGTGTACCGCAAGATGCGAGAACGCCTACGCATAGTGCAAGGCACATAACTAATGCCAATACTCTTTTGATGTTTTTCATTTTTTTAACCTCCTAAAAAATAAACAAAGTATGGGTTGTGTCCTATTAAGACACCATTGTCCCATACTCACTACGGTAATAATAACATATATAATTAATATTTGTCAATAGAATAGATAAATAATACAAAAATTTGTATAATATTTACAAAAAGCCGTTAAAATATGTTACATAAAGCCGAAAAATAAAATTTTTGTTGACAAACTCAGGTAATCATTGTATCATATTTGTAGTACTTGTAGTAATACAAATATGAATATAACAGATACATTTTTGTATCGGAAAGGACGGAAAATGTTTACGCTGGATTTTTCTTCAAGAAAACCGATTTATGAACAGGTGTATAACAACGTGGTGCGTCTTGTGTCAATAGGTGTGTTAAAGCCCGGCGACCAACTTCCGCCGGTGCGTACCTTGGCAACACAACTTTCCGTAAATCCCAACACTGTGGCAAAGGCATACAGAGAACTTGAAAGCGACGGTTATGTTTGTTCTACGGTTGGCAGGGGCAGTTTTATTTCCGAGGATTTAACTACACAAAATGCGGAAAAGGTTATTGCACTTGGCAATTTGGAAAATCAAATCAAGACTGCAATTTCCCTTGGGATAACAAGAGATGAAATTATGGAAATTGCAGACAGACATTTCCCAAATTCGTAAAAATTGTTAGCACTCATTTTAAAAGGAGGACAATATGCTTGAAATAAAAAATGTTACAAAAACATTCGGCGACTTAAATGCGCTGGATAATCTGAGTTTTAATGTTCAAGAGGGTACTGTGTTTGGACTTGTAGGCTCAAACGGTTCAGGTAAATCTACCTTGCTCCGTGCAATAAACGGAATTTACAAGGTGGAAAAAGGCGAAATCTTAATTGACGGTGAAAGCACCTTTGAAAATATTAACGCAAAGAATAAGTGCTTTTTCATTTCCGACTTTCCGTACTTTTTCAACTACTCTACTGTAGAAAATACTGCGTATATCTACAGAAAGATTTATGAAAACTGGGACGAGGATTACTACAATGAACTTTGCTCCACTTTCCCAATTAATAAAAAGCAGAGAATTATCAATATGTCAAAAGGTATGCAACGTCAGGCGGCTTTGATTTTGGCGCTGTCAACTAAACCAAAATACCTTTTCCTTGATGAAATTTTTGACGGACTTGACCCTGTTGTACGTCAACTTGTTAAGAAACTGTTGATTACTGCGGTAACCGACAACAACACCACGGTAATGATTGCCTCCCACAATCTCCGTGAACTTGAGGACGTCTGCGACCATATAGGTCTGTTACATAAGGGCGGAGTTATTATGGAGAGAGAACTTGACGATATGAAGTTGGGTATTCACAAGGTGCAGATTGCATTTAATGAGGATACGGAGCAGAGTATATTTGACGGCTTTAACACAACAAAAATCAAACGTCAGGGCAATCTGTTTAACATCACAATCAGGGGCGATGAAAGTGAGTTTATGCCAAAGTTAGAGGCTTTGAATCCTGTATTCTTGGAGTCATTACCGCTGACGTTAGAGGAAGTATTTATTAACGAAATGGAGGGTGCAGGTTATGACATCAACAACATCTTATAAAAACAGTTTAAAACAGGCTTGGTCAATTTTTAAGTGGACCTTAAAGTCAAGTAAGGCTGTATGGATAATTTACCTGTCGCTTTTGGCATTTTCCGGAATTTGTTTTGTAGTCCTTAACATAGGCGTCAACAGTCTAATTGCCGTGTCCGGTATGGCTGCCGATGAGATAGCAAAGGAATCTGCTGTTTTTACTGAGGTAGCCTCAATATTCTATATGAGTGAGGTTTCCGGACTTGCAGTAATTTTTTCATTTGTACTTGCAATAATGGGATTCGGCTATCTCCACAATAAGAGAATGACAGATATGTTCGGCGCAATGCCTGTGTCAAGAAGAACACTGTACTTCTCAAAATGGGCGTCATCAATTATTATCCCCGCAATTCCGATGCTGTTTATCAACCTGATTTTAAATATATTTGTACCTAAGAGTGAAATAATAAATGAGGGTTTGACAGCCTTATCCCAAATGGGTGTTTATTACGGTAATACTTTCGAAAGTACATTCAGAACATTAATTGCCATTGTTGCCTGTGTAAGTTTCTTCGGTCTGTTATCCATTTGTTGCGGTAAAAAGTCTGACGCTATTATTTCTACAATAGTAATTATGGGCGCATTCCCTGTGGCTATGGCTTTATTACAGTTCTTGCCTATGAGCCTGATTAACGGCTATGTTGCAAATATCAACATTGACCTGATTGTTGCTTTATCACCTGTATCTGCAACAGAGTCAGGACCTATCTGGTATTGGCTGTTGTTTATCGGCGTGTGCCTTGTGCTTTCATTCTTCTTAGTAAAGAACAGAAAGTCGGAATCTGCACAATCTCACTTTGCATACAGACTGCCATTTGAGCTGGTAAAAATTATCGTAAGCTTTGCAGTAGGCATTACTATCGGCTATCTGTTCCTGTTGATATTAGGCTGGAATGCAGACAGACTCGGTTGCTTCGGTGCTTTCTGGCTGGGTATGATTTTAGGCTCAATAGTTACTCATACAATTTTGCAAATCGTACTTAATCACGGATTCAAGGGTTACTTGAAGGGACTTATCTCCTACGGCGCAATGATTGGTACATTTGCTGTAGTATTTTTAGTTTTGGCTACAGGCTTTGTAGGATACGAAAGTTACGTGCCAAAGGCAGAGGACGTTAAGTCTGTTACATTTACAGACGGCGCAACATATATGGTCAACGGTGAAAACATAATCAAAAATAACTACTCTGAGGATAAAAAACTTATTGAAAAAACAGTAAACGCACACAAGGCGATTTGTGATGAATACAGCAAAAAGCCTTTGACAATGTTCCAGTTATCAGGGGTGAATATCGTTAATACTCTTGCCAACAACGTGTCAGAAGCACTTTATTCTAAATACAGTGGGTATTCCTACGATGGCAGCATTCTCAAAATTACATATACTCTGAATAACGGCACAAAGGTAAACAGAGTTTATACAACGGAAAAAATCAACAAGGACAGCGTTGCAGTACGTAAAATTGACGCTTATAACGATTTGATTAATTCCACGGAGTTTAGGAGTATAACAGAGGCGTTGTTTATTCTTGATGAAAACTACTGTAAGGTTGCAGAGATTACTGCCATGACTGACGACGACTTTGAGGTTCAGCCGGTAATTAAGGATAAAGAACAAATAGCACAATTAATTCAGGCATTAAGAAAAGATGCTATTGCCGATGAGGATAGAGATTACATGTTGGATTCTTATGACGATGATGATGTGGCTTGGATTGACTTGTACTACGGAAATGCCAAGCATAGGTATGATAATTACGACTTGTGGATAAATGTTAACGACGGTTATAAGAACACTATCAAGGTTTTAGAAAATCTATCAATTCTTGAAAAAGCAAAAAATATCTAAAAGCCCCCTATAAATAGCCTCCCCTGTAGGGAAAATCCTGAAAGGGAGGCTCTTTTAAAATATTAAATAAATCAAGGGCAACTCTGAATTTCAGAGTTGCCCTAAATTTGTGCATATATCAGTTAAGTGCCTCTATTGCGGCTTTAATCATTGCAATAGTTTCTCTCTCTTTTTCTGCCTGTCCTTTAACCTTTTCTACAACTTCCGCAGGGGCTTTTGCTACAAAGCCTTGGTTGTTTAGTTTGCCCTCGCTTTGTGTAAGGCGTTTTTCAACCTGCTGTAGTTCCTTTGTCAGTCTTTCAAGTTCCGCTTTTTTGTCAACAAGCTCGTCCATAGGAATGTAGATTTTTGCGTCGGCAGTTACGATGTTTACCGCACCTTCCAAGTCAAAACTTTCGCCTACTTCAACTTCACTTGCAGAGGCAAGTTTGCAGATAAACTGCGCCCCTGACTTAAATGTGTCCTCAAATTTTGTAGCAATATATACCTTTGCTTTCTTTGAGGGAGGTACGTTCATTTCGTTTCTGCGGTTGCGGATGCCGCGGATTGCGTTCATAACCTTTTCCATTTGAGCAACTGCCTCAGGATAATCGAGGGCAGGGTCAAAGTCAGGATACTGTGAAAGCATTACTGTTTCGCCCTCGTGAGGAATAGTCTGCCAGATTTCCTCGGTAATGTATGGCATAAATGGATGCAGAAGTCTTAAAATCTTTTCCAATGTCCATACAAGCACCTGTCTTGCGTTCTGAGCAGTTTCACCCTCCGACTGAAGTCTTGATTTTGCAAGTTCAATGTACCAGTCGCAGAAACAATCCCATATAAAGTCGTAAAGTTTTTGAACAGCAACACCAAGTTCAAACTTTTCAAGGTTTTCGTTGATTTCCTTTGCAACGTTGTTAAGGGTGGATACTATCCACTTGTCCTCAGTAGTAAGAGTGGCAGGAAGTTCGTTTTTAACATCATAGTCGTCAATGTTCATATGAACAAATCGACTTGCGTTCCACAACTTGTTGGCAAAGTTTGCACAAGCCTCAACTCTCTTTTCGGAGAAACGCATATCGTTGCCCGGTGAGTTGCCTGTCGCAAGGAAAAATCTCAACGCATCTGCACCGTATTTTTGGATAATCTCAAGTGGGTCAATACCGTTGCCCAAGGATTTACTCATCTTAACGCCGTTTTCATCACGTACAATACCGTGCATAAATACTGTGTCAAAAGGCTGACTGTCCATCTGCTCACAAGAGGAGAAAATCATTCTTGCTACCCAGAAGAAAATAATATCGTAGCCTGTTACAAGGGTGTTTGTAGGGAAGAAGTAGTCAAGTTCAGGTGTTTTGTCAGGCCATCCAAGTGTTGAGAAAGGCCATAATGCAGAACTGAACCAAGTGTCAAGAGTGTCCTCGTCTTGCTTTAGGTGATTTTTACCGCACTTTGGACAGGTCTGTGGAGTTTCCTTTGCAACTATAACTTCTCCGCAGTCCTCACAGTACCAGGCAGGGATTCTGTGTCCCCACCAAAGTTGACGGCTGATACACCAATCCTTGATGTTCTCCATCCAATGGTAGTAAACCTTTTCAAATCTGTCAGGAATAATCTTTGTTTTACCGCTTTTTACACATTCAATGGCAGGTTTAGCCAAAGGCTCCATTTTTACGAACCACTGCTTTGAAACTCTCGGCTCTACTGTTGTTTTACAGCGGTAGCAAGTGCCTACGTTGTGAGTGTGTGGCTGGATTTTTACAAGGAAACCGCCCTCGTCAAGGTCTTTAACAATAGCCTTTCTTGCCTCATATCTCTCCATACCTGCGTATTTTTCGTACTCGTCAATGATTTTTGCGTCATCTGTCATTACGTTGATTACAGGTAGGTTGTGTCTTAGTCCAACCTCAAAGTCGTTAGGGTCGTGGGCAGGGGTGATTTTAACTACACCTGTACCAAATTCAGGGTCAACGTATTCGTCGGCAACTACAGGAATTTCTCTGCCAACAAGTGGAAGTGTAACTGTTTTGCCGATAATGTCCTTGTATCTTTCATCCTCAGGGTGAACTGCTACGGCAGTATCGCCAAGTAATGTTTCAGGACGTGTTGTAGCAAGTTGAACATATCCGCTGCCGTCGGTTAATGGGTAACGCAAGTGCCAGAATGAGCCTTCCTGTTCCTCAAAATCAACCTCTGCGTCTGAAATTGATGTTAAACAGTGAGGACACCAGTTGATAATACGCTCACCGCGGTAGATTAAGCCCTTGTCATACAGACGTACAAAAACTTCCTTAACAGCCTTGCTGCAACCCTCGTCCATTGTAAATCTTTCTCTGTCCCAGTCACAGGAAGAGCCTAATTTTTTAAGTTGTTCAGTAATTCTGTTGCCGTAGAGTTTTTTCCATTCCCAGGCTCTCTCTAAAAATCCCTCTCTGCCAAGGTCGTCCTTTGTAACTCCCTCTTTACGCATAGCCTCAACGATTTTCGCCTCGGTAGCGATTGACGCGTGGTCTGTGCCCGGCAGCCACAATGCAGAGTAGCCTTGCATTCTTCTCCAACGGATAAGAATATCCTGCAAGGTTTCGTCAAGAGCGTGTCCCATATGGAGTTGCCCTGTAATATTCGGCGGCGGCATTACGATAGTATAAGGTTTTTTGTCCTTGTCAACTTCTGCGTGGAAATAATTTCCTTTCATCCAAAAGTCATAAATTCTGTCCTCAAAATCACGAGGGTTATATGACTTTGAAAGTTCCTTTGCCATAGCAATCTCTCCCTTATTATAGTTTATTATTTACATTATGATATAAAAAAAGCCCTGAGCGTAAAGCTCAGGGCGAACAAACTGTCCGTGGTACCACCTGTATTCAGATAATATCTGCACTCAGTACGGGCAAAAGCCGATACATCTCCCTTTAACGGTGGAAACCGTTGAAGCCTAATAGGAATAATCCGTTCAGTTCAAAGCTCAGAGGCTACTTCCATACTTCCGTTACAAGGGTTTACACCAACCACCCTCTCTCTTTGCATCAGAAAAGTATGTACTCCTCCTCGTCATAGCCGTTAGTTATCAAATTAAAGATATTTTATCATAGTAAAATTACCTTGTCAATATGGTATTTTTCAAAATAATTTTAATTGTAAATCGACTAAAACAAAAGGGTTGACAATTCCCAAAAAGATGTTATAATTGTAAACAATAAAATTAATAAGGGTTGACAATTATGGAGAATTTAAAAAACAAAAAACTGTATAAGTTAGTGCTTTCGGCTATGTTCGTTGCGGTTATCGCCATTTGCTCATGGATTTCCATACCTACAACAGTGCCTTTCACTTTGCAGACTTTAGGCATTTTTATTGCCGCAGGTTTGTTAGGCTGGAAGTACGGAACATTAAGCGTAGCGGTGTATATCCTTTTGGGACTTGTGGGTGTTCCTGTGTTTGCAAATTTCAGCAGCGGTGTGGGCGCAATCGTAGGCCCTACAGGAGGTTATATTATCGGCTTTCTATTTACCGCTTTGGCTGTAGGCTTGATTACAAAATTTTTCGGCAAGAAGTTTTATGTGCTTATAATCGCTATGGTTGTGGGCTTGGCGCTTTGCTATCTTTTCGGCACAATATGGTTTATGGTTGTATATCAGTGCGATTTTGCAGCGGCTTTGATGATGTGCGTTGTGCCGTATCTGATTTTTGACGGCTGCAAGATTTTACTTGCCTCAATCCTTGTAAACAGACTGCATAAATATGTTTAAGTTAAGACCGCATCACGGAATTTGCATAGGCTTTTTTCAGGGCAAGGGATACAGTAAAGAATTTACAGAGCATATGACAGATACTATAAATTATCTTGAGGAAAATAACCCACAAATTTGCGTTACCTCAAGTACCGACGAAATATGCAGGGCTTGTCCCAACAACATAAAGGGTCAATGCAACGGTGATGAAAAGGTATCGGCAATCGACAAAAGATGCCTTGACGCTGTAAATATTAAGGATAATACCATTATCAATTACAAGGACTACAAAGCCTTGATTAAAGAGAAAATTTTAGATAAAGCCATTGGCATTAATATCTGCAAAGACTGTCAATGGACTGACTTATGTTACAAACAGCACTACTCATAATTGAGCAGTGCTGTTTATTTGTTTATCATTTCATATCTTTTCATAATAAGGTTGACAAGTTCTTTGCTTCTTACTTTCATATTTAACTCTTTTATAATACTCATTATCATATCCTCAGTAATCGTAGGAATAAGCCGTTTATATTTCGAGTGGTTAGACAGAAATTCATTGACTTTTACTGCCTGTTGGAGTAAAATATAGGATGTATAACTATTATTATGGGTTAAAATAGCATTTTTGATATTTGTTATTTATTACCTGAAAGAAAGGGGAGTTTATCTATGCAGTATATTATGGACGTTGCTGTTGTTGCTTTGCGTATCCTTATGCCTGTTTATACAATTATTATTGTATATCAATGCTTTGCTGCTATGCGACGTCGCAGACGTCCTGAACGTCCGTTGGTGCTTTTGCAGGATTTAGATACCGGCGTAAAAACTCCTGTGTTATTTTGGGAAAATTCAATAGGCAGAAGTCGTGGCTCGGATATTGCCATTGACGACCCTGCTGTTTCACGTAATCACTGTGTACTTTTGCGACGTAAAGAGGGCTGGTTTATTAACGACTCCAACTCAAAGACAGGTACATACGTAAACGACAGAAAAGTCCACGGCAGAACTCAGGTCAGAATTGATGACGTTATCAGCATAGGCAACAGGGATTTTGCCTTTAAACGGGGCGAGGAATTTCACGAGGAATTAGAGTCAAGTTGGTTTTTCTCAAAGGTTTCAAACAAACCGGCTATGAAACCCTATAAACTGTTGATACTTATTTCACTATTCCACATTTTTATGTGCGTTGAGGCAGTTTTCTGTGACGGTGCAACTGACTATATGCCTGTCTATATCTGCGGTGGATTACTTGCAGTTGAGTGGATGTTCTATATAATCTCAACTACAGCCCTGAAAAGGGTAGGCTTTGAACTTGAAAGCCTTTGCCTGTTTTTGACAGGTATAGGCGTAATGCTCCTTGCAAGGCAATATGACGGAATAAAATTGGCTGCAACTCAACTTGTTGCCGCAGTTGCAGGAATGATTTTGTTCTGCATTATTATCAAGTTTATCGAGGACCCTGACAGAGTTGACAAATGGCGGCTTATTATTATGATTGCCTCCGCAGGACTTTTGGCGATAAACCTTATTTTCGGCAGAGTTACAAACGGATCTGCCAACTGGATTCATTTAGGCCCTATATCCGTTCAACCCTCGGAATTTGTAAAAATAGCCTATATCTTTGTAGGTGCCTCTGCACTTGATAAATTAAACACACGTAAAAACTTAATCGAGTTTATTATATTCTCCCTGATTTGCTTGGGCGCACTTGCAGTAATGGGCGACTTTGGTACAGCGCTTATATTTTTCGGCACATTTTTGCTTATTGCGTTTATGCGTTCAGGTGATTTTAAGACTATTATTTTTGCATTGGTAGGCGCAGGCTCAGCAGGACTTTTGGTGCTTACACGAAAGCCCTATGTTCTGGACCGTTTCAAGGTTTGGGGTCACGTTTTTGAAAATGCCGACGATAAAGGCTATCAGATGTCACGTACATTGACTTATATAGCATCAGGAGGTCTGTTCGGCGTTGGTATCGGCAACGGCTACTTAAAGTACATTGTAGCCTCTGAATCCGACCTTGTGTTTGGCTTGATGTCAGAGGAAATGGGACTTATTGTTGCGGTTACTATTG
This sequence comes from Oscillospiraceae bacterium, assembly GCA_029218825.1. Taxonomy (GTDB): domain Bacteria; phylum Bacillota; class Clostridia; order Oscillospirales; family Acutalibacteraceae; genus Ruminococcoides. The sequence continues at coordinate 27,830 of JAQXSC010000105.1, forward strand.
CAGTGGCAGTCTCAACTCTGTTTATCTATGCTCGTTCCGTTACAACTCGCAGCAGAAGTACATTCTATTCAATTTCAGCCTGTTGTGCGGCAGGTTTGCTTGTAATACAGATGTCACTAAACGTATTCGGTGCTACCGATATTCTACCGCTGACAGGCGTTACTTTCCCATTTATCAGCAGCGGCGGTTCAAGTATAATTTCCTGTTGGGGACTTCTTGCTTTTGTAAAAGCCGCTGACGAGCGCACATATTCATTAAAAGTTAAAAGTTAATTTTGATACATTAAGAAAGGGTGGTGTTGTATGAAAAGAGTATTGCAAAGGTCTTGGATTGTATTTATAGTTGCTATTGCATTCTTGTGCGGACTTGGATTTTTGGTGTTCAAGACTGTAACGAATGCCGCTGACTGGGCATCAAAACCATACAACGGCCATATTTCAAATTTAGGAAAAATCACCGATAGAAACGGCAATATGCTTGCAAAAACCGTTGACGGAGAACGTGTGTATAACAATGACCCAAGTGTCCGTAAATCACTTCTCCACGTTGTTGGTGATGAAACTCTGAATATTTCAACAGCACTCCAAAGCAGATACCGTTCGGAACTTTCAGGTTACAATTTCATTTGGGGTATGAATATGCCCAAGTCCTTTAAGGGCAGCGGTAATGTTCAACTTACTGTTGACGCAGATACCTGCAAGGCGGCTTATGACGTGCTGAAAAATTACGACAGCGGTGCCTGTGTTGTGTATAATTACGAAACAGGTGAGGTTATCTGCTCTGTGAGTACAAAAAGTTATGACCCACAAGCCCCACCTAAAATAACAGAAGAAAACGAGGATTTATACAGGGGCGTGTATATTGACAACGTTCTGTCCTCAAGTTACACTCCCGGTTCAATCTTTAAGATAGTAACTTCCGTTGCGGCTATTGAGAACATTCCGGATATCTGGCAGAGAACTTGGTACTGTGGCGGAAAAGAGGATATCGGCGGAAGTGACGTTACCTGTGTTTCATCACACGGAACAGTAAACCTTGAACAGGCATTCGGACATTCCTGCAACATTGTTTTTGCGGAACTTGCAGTTGAACTTGGTAAGGAAAAAATGAACGAAGCCGCTGAAAAACTTGGTATTAACGCATCTTTTGAAGTAAGCGGAATCAATACCAAAAAAGGCAACTACAACGTAAAAAAAGCCAACACAAACCAACTTGCCTGGTCAGGTGTAGGTCAGTATGAGGATAAGGTTAATCCTATGCAGATGGCGATAATATGCGGTGCTGTTGCAAGGGGTGGTACACCCATTACCCCATACATTGTATCCGGTGACAGCGGAAACGTAATTGCAGATTTAGGCTTGTCAAAGGCAGGAGCAACAGGAGAAAAAATGTTGTCAAAGGAAACCGCAAACTCTATTGACAAGTTGATGCGTTCTGCCGTTGTAAACGATTACGGCGACTATATGTTTGGAGGCTTAACTGTCTGTGCAAAAACAGGTACAGGCGAAACAGTAACAGGCGAGGGCGAAAACCTCAACGACGGCTGGATGATAGGCTATTCAAAAGATGAGGATTGCCCACTTGCATTTGCGGCTGTAGTCCACAGAAGCAGTCAGTACGGCTACGCAACAGCAGGACAGGTTGCAAAGGCGGCTATGATTCAGGCGGCAAAAAGCCTGAGAGCAGAATAACTTTAAAAGAAACCGAAAGGAAATATATTATGAATCCATTAAAAGCATTATTTGGTAACTACAGTAAGCGAGAGGTTAAGAGAGTAAAACCGATTGCTGATAAAGTCCTTGAACTTGAGGGCAAATACAAAGCCATGAGCGAGGCTGAATTAAAGTCGCAGACAGCAGTTTTAAAGTCAAGACTTGCCAACGGCGAAACTACCGACGATATTCTCCCTGACGCATTTGCCGTGTGCAGAGAAGCGTCTATGCGTGTACTTGGTATGAAGCACTTTCCTGTGCAGATTATCGGCGGTATCGTTTTGCACCAAGGACGTATTGCAGAAATGAAAACAGGTGAAGGTAAAACATTAGTTTCCACACTTCCTGCGTATCTTAATGCTCTTACAGGTGACGGTGTACACATTGTAACTGTAAATGATTACCTTGCAAAACGAGATGCAGAGGAAATGGGTAAAATTCACCAGTTTTTAGGTCTTAGCGTAGGCGTTATTCTTC
>JAQXSC010000106.1 GCA_029218825.1 Oscillospiraceae bacterium
AAACAGGCTGACGACGCATTAACTGCACGTGAAATTATAAAAGGCAAATGTCTTGAAAATTGCAGTCTGACTCCTCGTGAGGCTTCGGAAATTATAGCAGAAAAGTTATCTGCCGATGTTGTTCAGGTTATAGGTTCAAAATTTGTTTTATATCGCAGAAATGAAAAAGAGCCGATAATTGAACTGCCAAAGGCAAAGAAAAAATGAAAATAGCAATATTCGGCGGCAGTTTTAATCCTATTCATTTAGGTCATATTAAGTTGGTAAAGTGTGCGGTTGAGATAGCAAGTCTTGATAAAGTGTTGCTTATTCCTACGGGCATAACTCCCCATAAATCTAACAGAGAAATGGTATCCGCACAACACCGTTTAGAAATGTGCAAAATTGCCGTTTCCTCTTATGAAAATATTGAAGTTTCTTCTATAGAAATCAATCGAGAGGGGAAAAGTTATACTTATCAGACCTTAAATTCTTTAAAAGAAATATATCCAAATGATGAATTTTACATTATTATGGGGTCTGATATGTACCTTTCACTTCATACCTGGAAAAATGCCGATTCTTTTCTTAAAAATCTAAATGTTATATCGGATTTAAGAAACGGTGTAGATTTAAAGGAAATGGAAAAGCAGTCACAACTTCTTGAAAAATACGGTGCAAAATCTTATTTTATTAATCACTCGGTTATGACTGTCAGTTCCACTGAAATAAGAAGCAGACTTGAAAATAATCAAGATGTTTCAAGTTTACTTGACAGCAAAGTTTTGGAATATATAAAAACTCATCATTTGTATGGGATGTGAATTTATGGATAAAACCGAATATATTGAACTAATTAAAGACAGAATGAGTGAATACAGGTTTAATCACAGTTTAAATGTAGCCAAAGCCGCTGTAGAACTTGCAAAGCATTATGGCGCAGATGTGGATGATGCAGAAATTGCAGGTATATTACACGACAGTTGCAAAGAATTACCTAATGATGAAATGTTGCAAATCATAAACGACGGTGGTATAATATTAGACAACTGTGAAAAACATTCCTCTAAATTATGGCATTCTATTGCCGGCAGTTGCTATGCACGAGATGTACTGAAAATTGATAATCAGGATATTATTAATGCGATTAAGTACCATACAACAGGCAGAGCAAATATGTCTTTACTTGAAAAAATCGTATTTACAGCGGATTATATCAGTGAGGAAAGAAACTTTGACGGTGTGGATATTATGAGAAAAAAAGCATTTGAGGATATAGATGACGCTATGCTTTTTGCACTGCAATTCACGTTGTCGGATTTATCCAAAAGAAAAATGGTAATACATAACAACGCAGTACTTTGTTATAATGATGTTGTAATTAATTTAACGAAGAAAGGTTTACTATAATGACAACTTATGAACAGGCTATAAAAACAGCCGAAATTTTAGATAAAAAATTAGGCCATAACATAAAGGTGATTGAGATTACCGACGTTTCATCATTGGCTGATTATATGGTAATTGCTAACGGTAACAGCAGTACTCAGGTAAAGGCTCTTGCCGATGAAGTTGAATACAAGTTAGACGAAATGGGAATATCTGTAAGTCACATTGAGGGCTATCGTTCTAACAGTTGGATTTTGCTTGATTATGTGGATGTTATCGTTCACATTTTTGACAAAGAAGCAAGGGATTTCTATGACCTTGAACGATTATGGCAAGACGGCAAGGAAGTAGATTTAACAGGTATAATTGATTAATAACCTTGGGAGGGTTTATTTTGAAATACAATCATATTGAAGTTGAGAAAAAATGGCAGGATATATGGGAAGAAAAGGGTGTATTTCACGCAAGTGACGATACCGATAAAGAGAAATTCTATGCCCTGATTGAATTTCCTTATCCGTCAGGTCAAGGTTTACACGTAGGACATCCACGTCCTTATACTGCTCTTGATACTGTTGCACGTAAGCGCAGATTACAGGGATATAACGTTCTGTATCCTATCGGTTGGGACGCTTTCGGTTTGCCTACAGAAAACTATGCTATTAAAAATCATATTCATCCTGAAATTGTTACAAAGCAGAATATTGCACGTTTTAAAAAACAAATTCAATCTCTGGGTATTTCCTTTGACTGGAGCAGAGAGATTAATACTACCGACCCTGAATATTATAAATGGACACAATGGATTTTCCTGCAACTGTTCAAAAAGGGTTTGGCTTACAAAAAGGAAATGAACGTAAACTGGTGCACTTCCTGTAAATGCGTTCTTGCAAACGAGGAAGTTGTAAACGGCGTTTGTGAGCGTTGCGGAAGTGAGGTAGTACATAAAGTTAAGTCACAATGGATGTTGAAAATCACTGCATATGCCGATAGATTAATTGAAGACCTTGATTTGGTCGATTATCCTCCGAGAGTTAAGGCTCAGCAGAAGAACTGGATTGGCCGTTCAACCGGCGCAGAGGTTGATTTCACTGCTACAACAGGGGACAAGTTGACTGTATATACAACACGTTGCGATACACTCTTTGGCGCTACATATATGGTTATTTCACCGGAGCACCCATTAATCGAAAAATGGGCTGATAAACTTGAAAACATTGAGGAAATCAGAGCATATCAGGCTGCTGCAGCAAAGAAATCCGACTTTGAAAGAACAGAGGTTGCAAAGGATAAAACAGGTGTTATGCTAAAAGGCATTCGTGCTGTAAATCCTGTAAACAATAAGGAAATTCCTATCTTTATTTCCGACTATGTTCTTGTTTCCTACGGTACAGGCGCAATTATGGCTGTACCTGCTCACGATACACGTGACTGGGAATTTGCAAAGAAATTCGATTTGCCGATTATCGAGGTAGTTAAGGGCGGAGAGGACGTTCAGAAAGAAGCATTTGTAGATTGTGCTACAGGTGTTTTGACTAACTCCGATTTCTTAAACGGACTGTCAGTTGAAGATGCTAAAGAAAAAATGATTGGCTATTTGACAGAAAAAGGTATCGGCAGAGCAAAGGTTAATTATAAGTTAAGGGACTGGGTGTTCTCACGTCAGCGTTATTGGGGTGAGCCAATTCCAATTGTTCATTGTGAAAAATGCGGATATGTTCCTATTGACGAAAGCGAGTTACCTTTGAAGTTACCAATGGTAGATTCATACGAACCTACCGATACAGGTGAATCACCACTTGCTAAAATGACAGATTGGATTGAAACAACCTGTCCTTGCTGCGGTGGAAAAGCAAAGAGAGAAACCGACACTATGCCACAGTGGGCAGGTTCATCATGGTACTTCCTAAGATATATGGACCCACATAACAATGAGGCTCTTGCATCAAAAGAGGCACTTGAATATTGGTCACCTGTTGATTGGTATAACGGCGGTATGGAGCATACTACATTACACTTGCTCTACAGCCGTTTCTGGCACAAGTTCTTATACGATCTCGGTGTTGTTCCTACTAAAGAGCCGTATGCAAAACGTACAAGCCATGGTATGATTTTAGGCGAGAATGGTGAAAAAATGTCAAAATCTCGCGGTAATGTAGTAAATCCTGATGAGATTGTAAATGAGTACGGCGCTGATACAATGCGTCTTTATGAGATGTTTATCGGCGACTTTGAGAAAGCTGCTCCTTGGAGTCCTTCAAGCATAAGAGGTTGTCGCAGATTTGTTGATCGTTTCTGGAATTTACAGAATATTCTCGTTGATGGCGATACTATCCGCCCTGAGTTAGAAGGCGTATTTAATAAGACTATTAAAAAGGTTGGAGATGATATTGAAAACATCAAATTCAACACCGCTATTGCAAGTTTAATGGCACTTATTAATGATGTTACAACATTCGGCAGTATCAATAAAAAGGAATTGTCTGTATTCGCAATTCTTTTAAACCCATTTGCACCTCATGTTACAGAGGAAGTTTGGGAATGTTGCAATTTGGGTGAGGGTATATTGGCTGAACAAAAGTGGCCTGAATACGATGAATCTAAATGTGTTGATGATACTATTGAGATTGCAGTTCAGGTCAACGGTAAGATTAAGGCTAAACTAAATATACCTGTTGACGCAGAGCAAAAGGAAGTTTTGACTCTTGCTAAAGCCGACGAAAACGTTGCAAAGGCTATTAACTCAATGAATATTGTCAAGGAAATCTACGTTAAAGGCAGAATTGTTAATATTGTTGTAAAACCTTAAATATTACATTTTAGTATTATTTAACTATTTTTTTGATACCTATTGACAATTTATGTTAAGTTGTGTATAATACTATTTGCATTTATGCAAATTACCCATGCCTTATGGCGGATGGGAGGGAAATAGAAATGTCAGAAATCAGATTAAAAGAAAATGAATCTTTAGAGAGCGCTCTAAGAAGATTTAAAAAACAGTGTGCCAGAGCCGGCGTTATTGCTGAAGTTCGCAAGAGAGAGGCTTATGAAAAGCCATCTGTAAAGCGTAAGAAAAAGTCTGAAGCTGCTCGTAAACGCAAATTTAGGTAAATATTTAAGCGGACAGTATTCTGTCCGCTTTTTCACTTTATCTATGTTTATAATTTTTAGTGCATTTATGTGCATACTTTTCTTATAATTCAGGGAGTTTTGTTATGAAAAAAATATTAGTTCTTTTAGGACCCAATCTTAATATGGTGGGCATTAGGGAAAAGGGAATATACGGCAACGAAAGTGCGGAAAGTATTTCAGACCAAATTATTGAATGTGCAAATAATAATGGCTTTTCTGCCGATATTTTCCAGTCAAATCACGAGGGTGACCTTATAGATAAGATTCATTCAGGAAAAGATATATATGACGGAGTGGTTATTAATGCAGGTGCTCTAACTCATTACAGTTATGCATTAAGGGACGCTATCTCTTCAATTAAAATACCTTTTGTTGAAGTTCATATGTCAAATATCCATGCAAGAGAGGAATTCAGACACACATCTGTAATCTCTCCTGTTTGTGTTGGACAGATTGCCGGTTTTGGCAAAAACAGTTATTTTCTTGCAATCAGTGCGTTAAAGGAATTGGTTTAAATGACCGTATTTGAAAATAGAGTTGATAGATTAAGAAGAATACTCAATAAAGAAGAGGCTATGCTTATTACCAATGAAAAAAATATATTTTATTTCACTGGTTTTAGCAAAAGCGAGGGTGCGTTAATTGTTACAAACAACCAAGTTTTTCTGTTAGTAGATTTCAGATATTACGAGGCTGCTTGTAATAAAGCAAAAAGTTGCGAAGTATTACAGTATTCAAATTTAATAACTTCTTTGATGTCTATATTAAAGGATTCTGCTGTAAAATCTGTCCACATTGAAGCGTCATACGTTACGGTAAATGACTTCCAAAGGTACGTATCTGCTATGAACGAGTTGGGCATTTCCGTTATTTCCAATTCTGCACTTGATAATATGATTTCAAATTTACGTATGATGAAAAGTGAAGACGAAATTGAATATATTGCAAAGGCACAGAGAATATCGGAGAGGGCTTATAATGAGGTTTTGAACTATATAAAGCCCGGAGTAGAGGAACGTGCCATAGCAAATGAACTTGAATTCCTAATGAAAAAATACGGTGCAGAGGATATATCTTTTGATTTAATCACTATCACAGGTAAAAAGACTTCACTACCTCACGGTGTGCCTGATAACAGTTTAATTGCTGCCGGTGACTTTTTTACAATGGATATCGGAGCAATATTCAACGGATACCACAGCGATATGACGAGAACTGTTGCTGTCAGGGAATGCAGTGATAAACAAAGAGAAATATATGATATTGTTTTAAATGCACAGAAAAGCGCCTTGAAGTTAGTTAAATCAGGCGTCGAGAGTTATAAAGTAGACAAAATGGCTCGTGACATTATTGAAGAAGCAGGTTACGGTGATTGCTTTGGCCACTCTACCGGACACGGAGTAGGTCTTGATATTCACGAAAATCCTACTGTTTCTCCCAAAAGCAGTTATATTCTTTCAGACGGTATGGTAATTACAATAGAGCCCGGAATATATCTGAACAATCAGTTCGGTGTCAGAATTGAGGATATGATTTTAGTACAATTAGATACTTATCACAATTTTGCAACCTTGTCAAAGGAACTAATTATTGTATAAGTCTTGCATTTTTTAATTTTTTATGTATAATAGATCTGAGATATTTATTAGTAAATATTAATTTTAGGAGGTATTTTTATGATTTCTGCAGGTGATTTCAGAAACGGCGTTACATTTGAAATGGATGGACAGGTTGTTTCTATTATCGAATTCCAGCATGTAAAACCGGGTAAGGGTGCTGCTTTTGTAAGAACAAAAATCAGAAACGTTATCACAGGTGCTGTTGTTGAAAAAACATTTAACCCAAATGATAAGTATCCAACAGCATTTATCGAGAGAAAAGATATGGAGTATAGTTACAACGACGGAGAACTATATTATTTTATGGATACAGAAACTTGGGAGCAACTTCCAATCAACGCTTCTGTATTAGGCGATAACTTCAAGTTTGTTAAGGAAAATATGGTTTGTAAGATTCTTTCTTACAAGGGCAATGTTTTCGGCGTAGAGCCACCAAACTTTGTTGAATTGACTGTTACTCAGACTGACCCCGGCTTTGCAGGTAACACAGCAACTAATGCAACAAAACCTGCTACTGTTGAAACAGGCGCTGAGGTTAAAGTTCCTCTGTTCATCAACGAGGGTGAAGTTATCCAGATTGACACACGTACAGGCGAGTACTTAGGCAGAGCATAAGAGGTAATTATGACTTTAAATGAAAAAATCGCTTACATAAAGGGTCTTGCCGAGGGTCTTTCTTTAGACGAGAAAAAACCTGAGGTTAAGGTTATTAACGAAATTCTTGAACTTCTTGAAGATATGGCAATTTCCGTTACAAATACTGAGGAACTTTATGATGAGTTAAGCCTTCAGGTTGATGAAATTGACGAGGATTTGGCTTCAGTTGAAGAAGATTTCTACTGTGACGATTGTGATTGTGATTGCGACGAATGTGATGAGGATTGTTGCGACTTTGATGAGGAGGATAATCCTGATTATGAAGTTAAATGTCCTGATTGCGGTGCTGAAATCGTAGTTGACGAGGATACACTTCTTGAAGGCGAAATCCCCTGTCCAAATTGCGGCAACACATTAGAGTTTGATTTCTCAAGCCTGTTCAATGAGGACGGCTGCGCTTGTGGCGATCCTGATTGCCCGGGATGTTCAGAATAAATTTAACAAATTTTCACCTCTTGGATATTATATCCAAGGGGTGTTTTTTTGTTTTACAGGTTGCTACATAGGATAAACATTAAGAAAATTCGCAGATACCTTTTTTTGACAGGTGCTTTGCTGATAGTATTTGTAATCATTTTTGAAACTCAGGTATCGCCTTTTGAACAGAAATGTATTCAGAAACAGGCAAAAACAATTTCAAACAGGATAATTAACCAGTCTGTTTTAAAAGTGTTAAAAAAGTTAGACTATAACTATGATGACTTGGCAAAGGTTAACTACTCAAATAACGGGGAAGTAAATGCTATTACAACCAATTCCTATAATATAAACAGAATAAAAACTAAATCAATGCTGAAAATTCAACAGAAACTCGATATACAGAAGTACTATAATTTTGATTTACCCATAGGTGCTTTTACACAGCTTACTATTCTTAATAATTCCGGGCCGAATGTAACTGTAAACTTCAAATTAACAGGTTCGGTTAATTGCAAAATCAAGAATAAATTTCAGTCGGCAGGAATTAACCAGACAATCCACAGGATATATCTTGTGGTAGTTGCAAAGATTACTGTTTTAAGTCCAAGTTATACAAGTGAAAAGGTATATAAAACCAATTACGAGGTAGCACAAACTGTTATAATCGGCAATATTCCTTCTACTTTTGCAAATGTCAATAAATAATCAAAAAATAGCACAAAATCTATTGTATATAATTAGATTTTGTGCTATAATTTTATGGATAACATTAAGATAGGGGTAGTAATGTATTGAAAGAAAAATACAGTACTTTAATAGATTTTGACACTACTCAAAGTGAGTATTTAAACTTAATTTCAATGATTATGGATAATCGCAAAAGAGGGGACAAGCCTGTTGCTTTTATTCATACTTACGGTTGCCAACAGAATGTTGCAGACGGTGAGAGAATCAAAGGAATGTTAAGTTTAGCAGGATTTGAATTTTCCGATAAACCTGATAATGCTGATATTATTTTGTTTAACACTTGTGCAGTCAGAGAACACGCAGAGGACAGGGTGTTCGGCAATGTAGGTGCATTGAAAAACTTAAAACGCAAATATCCTAATACTGTAATTGCATTGTGCGGTTGTATGATGGAGCAAAAGCATATTGCAGACAGAATGTATAAAAGTTTTCCCTATGTCAATCTTGTATTCGGTACTCATGCTCTGCATTTGTTTCCTGAACTTTTATATAAAACATTAAGCACAGGGAAAAGGGTATATACTCGTGATAATGACGATACTCTTGTCCACGAGGGTATTCCAATCAGGCGTGACGGTAATATTAAAGGTTGGCTGCCCATAATGTACGGCTGCAACAACTTCTGCACATACTGTATCGTACCCTATGTTAGAGGCAGAGAACGAAGTCGAGAAAAGGATATTATCATTTCTGAAGCAAAGGAAATGATAAATTCAGGCTTTAGGGATATTACCCTGTTAGGACAGAATGTAAATTCCTACGGTAAAAATCTAAAAGACAGTTGCACATTTGCTGAACTGTTAAATGAAATCGACAGCATTGAAGGTGACTATTGGTTGAGATTTATGACTTCTCACCCAAAGGATTGTACAAAGGAACTTATTGATGTTATAGCAAATTCAAAGCACGTCAGTAAGCATCTGCATTTACCTTTCCAATCAGGCTCCGACAGAATCTTAAAGGAAATGAACCGTCACTATGACAGAAAGAAGTACCTTGAAATAGTAAATTATGCAAAGGAAAAAATACCTGATGTTTCACTTACAAGTGATATTATAGTAGGTTTTCCGGGTGAAACCTATGAGGATTTCAAGGAAACTCTTTCATTAATTGAGGAAGTTGAGTTTACTTCTTTGTTCACCTTTATTTATTCTCCTCGTGTGGGAACACCTGCCGCTGAAATGGACGACCCAATTCCGGCAGAGGAAAAATCAAAATGGTTTAAAGAACTACTTGATGTTCAAGAGAAAATAGCCTCAAAACGTTGTGCATCTATGGTGGGAACAACTCAAAGAGTACTTGTGGAAAGTCCAAAGGGAAAAGACGGCATTTTAAATGCTCGAACATCAGGGAATATTATTGTTGAAATACAAGCACCGGAGGAATTAATCGGCACATTCCAAAATGTTGAGATAACCTCTGCCGGTAATTGGATTTTAAAAGGTAAAGTAATTTAATTGGAGGAATTAAAATGGATATTATTGAACAGACAAGAGAATTAGGAAAGTTAATTCAGCAGGAAACTTCTTATATTAAGTTGAAAGCGGCTGAAAAAGACGCTGACGCAGATCAGGAATTACAGAACTTAATTCAGGAATTTAACCTTAAAAGACTTTCTATTAACAACGAAACTCAAAAGGCTGAAAAAGACCAGGAAAAAATTAAAGAGTTAAATGATGAAATGCAAAAAGTGTATGCTGACATTATGTCAAACAAGAATATGATTGACTATAATAACGCAAAACAGGAATTTGACCAGATTATCACAAGAGTTATGACAATTCTGCAAAATTGCGCTCAGGGTGAAGATCCTGAAACTACCGATTATACACCATCCTGTTCAGGAAGTTGTGCTACCTGCGGTGGCTGCGGCTGATAAATTTTGACTATTTTTGAGGTGAGATAATGGCACAGTTGTCCCCAATGATGCAACAATATTATAAAATTAAAGAGGATAACAAGGACAGTATTCTTTTCTTCAGACTTGGAGATTTCTATGAAATGTTCTTTGAAGACGCCAAGATTGCCTCTAAAGAACTTGAACTCACCTTAACAGGTCGTGACTGCGGTTTAGAGGAACGCGCACCTATGTGCGGTGTGCCTTTTCACAGTTGTGAAAGTTATATTGCAAGATTGGTACAAAAGGGGTATAAAGTTGCTATTTGTGAGCAAATGGAAAATCCCGCGGATGCAAAAGGTATTGTAAAAAGGGATATTGTCCGTGTAATTACCCCCGGTACAGTTCTTGAAGCAAGTATGCTTGATGAAGGAAAAAACAACTATATCTGTTGCGTATATGCCGAAAAGAAAAATATCGGTGTATGTTTTTCTGATATTTCCACAGGAGAATTATATGTAACTGAAATCGCAGGAAAAGATTATATAGAAAAACTTAAAAGTCAGTTTTCAAGTTATAATCCAAGAGAAATATTAATCGGCGGCGACATTGTTAGAATAAAGGAATTACCGGAGTTTATCAGAGATAAACTATCCGCTACAGTTGAAATGTTGCCTGATGAAAACTTTGCTCATATTACCTGCCAAAGTATTGTTAAAGAACAATTTGGCGATGAGGAATATAAAACTGTTTCCGATAAGCCGATTATAATTTCTGCTTTAGGCGGACTGATTTCTTATTTGCGTGATACTCAAAAAAACGGTCTGGAACGTATTAATAAGATTAATTTAGTTTTTGAAAATCAGTTTATGAAACTGGATTTCAATACGCAACGTAATCTTGAACTTACCAAAACTATGATAAACAAAGAGAAAAAAGGTTCTCTTTTGTGGGTTCTTGACCATACAAAAACTTCAATGGGCAAACGTCTAATCAGAAGTTGGGTAGAAAAGCCTTTATTAAACGTTACAAAAATAATAAACAGGCAAAGTGCTGTTGAGGAACTTGTAAACGATACTGTATTAAGACTTGACATTTCCGCCGCCCTTGTGGGAATTTTCGATATGGAAAGATTGATGACAAATATTGTTTACGGCTCTGCAAAGGGTAGAGAACTCAGGTCATTAGCATCTGCACTTGAAAAATTACCACAGTTAAAGGATTTACTTAAAGATTGTAATTCAAGTCTGCTCAGACAAATATATAATAATCTTGATACCCTACAGGATATTTATACTTTAATTGATGACGCCATTGTTGAAGAGCCGCCTTTTTCCGTAAAAGAGGGCGGAATAATTAAAAAAGGCTATAACGAGGAATTAGACCAAGTCAGTTTTGATATGAATAATTCAACTGGTCTTTTGTCAAAAATCGAGGCAGAGCAACGTGAGATTACAGGTATTCCCAAGTTGAAAGTTGGCTATAACCGTGTGTTTGGCTACTATATTGAGGTTACTAATTCTTATAAAGATTTAGTACCTGATACATATATCCGCAAACAAACTCTTACAAATTGTGAAAGATATATTACTCAGGATTTAAAAAATCTTGAAGGCAGAATTTTAGGTGCAAAAGACAGAGCCGTTGCTCTTGAATATAAAATTTTTGACAGCATAAGAAAAGAAGTTGCAACTCACCTTAACCGTATTCAACAAACTGCAAAGGCTATTGCAACTTTAGATGTTATTACTTCACTTGCAAATGTTGCTTCGGATAACAGATATATACGTCCTGAGGTGAATTTATCGGATAATATTATTTTAAAAGACAGCCGACACCCTGTGGTTGAATGTCTTTTGAAAAAAGTTCCCTTTGTTCCAAATGACGTTTATCTGAATTGCAATTCAAACAGGGTATCTATTATTACAGGCCCTAATATGGCAGGTAAATCTACATATATGCGACAGGTTGCCTTGATTGTACTTATGGCACAGATTGGAAGTTTTGTACCTGCTTCATTTGCAGAAATCGGTATTGTAGACAGTATTTTTACAAGGGTCGGCGCTTCCGATGATCTCGCATCAGGTCAATCTACTTTTATGGTGGAGATGAGTGAGGTTGCCCATATTGTAACTAATGCCACAAGTAAATCTTTGCTTATTCTTGACGAAATAGGCAGAGGCACTTCCACTTTTGACGGTATGAGTATTGCAAGAGCCGTTCTTGAATATGTGGTAGATAAAAAGAAACTTGGCGCTAAAACATTATTCGCTACTCATTACCACGAGTTAACTGTTATGGACAAATTTATTGAAGGTGTAAATAACTATAATATCGCCGTTAAAAAGCAGGGTGACGATATTACATTTTTAAGGAGAATTGTCCCCGGCGGTGCTGATGACAGTTATGGTATTGAAGTTGCTAAACTTGCCGGTATTCCTGATACTATCATCAAGAGAGCAAAGGAAATATTGGCTGAGTTAGAATCGGGAAAAGGCGATAACAACAGACAGTATGAAACAGTAACTGATAACATTCAGCAAGATGCTCAAATGAACTTACTTGCAAACAGTAATTCGGCAGTTATTGACAGATTAACAAAAATTGATTTAAACACATTAACTCCTATTGAGTCAATGAATTTATTATATGAATTAAAAAATATGCTAAACTAAGGTGGTGAAATAAATGGGTGTCATTAATGTTCTTGATAAGCACGTTGCTGACTTAATTGCAGCCGGAGAAGTAGTTGAAAGACCTGCCTCTGCAATTAAAGAACTTATAGAAAACTCTATAGATGCCGGTGCAAAGAACATTACCGTTGAAATTATGAACGGCGGCACTACATTTATGAGAGTAACCGACGACGGTTGCGGCATTATGCGTGAGGATATAAAAGTCGCTTTCTTACCTCACGCAACGAGTAAAATTAAGATTGAGAACGATTTGGATAAAATTTCAACATTGGGCTTTCGCGGAGAGGCTTTGGCGTCGATTTCATCAGTTTCAAAAGTACAATTACTGACACGTTATAAAGATGAACAAGTCGGCACGGTTTATGAAATTGAAGGTGGGGAAGAAGTTAAATTAGATGACGCAGGATGTCCTGTAGGTACAACGCTTATAATCAGGGATTTATTCTACAATATTCCTGCTCGTATGAAATTTCTTAAAAAAGACGTTTCCGAGGGTAATGCTGTTGCCAATGTTGTTGATAAAGAGGCTTTGGCACACCCGGAAGTTGCTTTTACTTTCATAAGGGACGGCAAACAAACTCTTAAAACATCAGGCGACTCCAAATTAAAGTCAGCAATATATTCTGTATATGGCAGAGATTTTGCCAACGGACTGTTACCTGTTAATTATGAATTAAATGGAATTAAAGTTCAGGGATATATTTCTAAACCTGTTAACTCACGTCCAAACCGCAGTATGCAGAATTTCTTTATTAACGGCAGATACGTTAAATCACGTACAGCAATGGTTGCTGTTGAGGAAGCCTGTAAAGGCAGTATTATGGTTGGAAAATTCCCTGCCTGTGTTCTGCATATTTCCTTGTCATTTGAGGCTATTGATGTTAATGTTCACCCCTCAAAAATTGAGGTTCGCTTTATAAATGAACATCCTATTTATGATGCTTTATATCACGGCGTTAAATCCTCTTTAAACAATTCAGACCAAAGGAAAAACATTACATTCGGCGGTCAGAAAAGCGAGAGTATAACAAAGAATATCCGCAGTACCAATCCGTTTTCTTTCAGTAATGCTGTTGTGATAAAGCCTCAGGAAAAGCCCTCTGTAAAAGCAGAGCCGAAAATCGACCCTATTGCTGAATTAGACAAACTCTTTCCAAAAAGAGATTCTGCTATTGATTTGGAAAATTCAGTAATGGATACTAACAATCCTTTTGATATTTATTCAAAACAGGCTGTAAAACATAACGAGAATAAAAATAATTATGTGCCTGGATTTAGAAACGATACTGCTGAAAAATCACCAATTAACAACGATACTATTCAAGCAGCTACCGAAAAAGCAGTAGTTGAAAATACAGAAGAACCTAAACCTCTCATAGAAAAGCCTAAAAATGAATTGCGCTATATTGGTGAGGCTTTTAATACATATATTATTGTTGAGAAAAACAGTAAAGAAATCGTTATTATTGATAAACACGCAGCCCACGAAAGAATGATTTACGAGAAACTAAAACAGGATAAGGGCGCAGGTTTTTCACAGATTTTGCTTGAACCTATTGCCGTTTTGCTTAACAAAAATGATTATGATGCAGCCATAAATAATTTGGATATGTTCAAAGAGTGTGCCTTTGATATTGAGGACTTCGGAAACGGAACTGTATTAGTACGGAGTGCACCCCAATATCTGGAATTTGGCGATATTGAAACTTCCGTAATTGAGATGGCTTCTTATATTGCTCAAAATAAAAGTGATATCCGTTCCGAAAAAATGGATTGGATATATCACAACATTTCCTGTAGAGCCGCTATAAAAGGCGGAAATATCAGCAAGAGAGAGGAACTTATTGATATTGCCAACAAACTTGATGATGACCCTACTTTGAGATATTGTCCTCATGGCAGACCTGTTTGTGTTGTTTTGACAAAGTATGAACTTGAAAAGCAATTTGGTAGATAATATGAAAAACAACAAAGTTATTGTAATTGTAGGCCCTACGGCATCAGGAAAAACCGGATTGTCTATTGAACTTGCAAAAAAATATAACGGTGAAATTGTTTCTGCCGACAGTATGCAGATCTACAAAGATATGAATATTGCTACTGCTAAACCTACTATCGAGGAAATGTGCGGAATCAAGCACCACCTTATTGATTTTCTAAATCCCGGCGAAACCTATTCTGTCGGACAGTATGTGTTAGACGCAGAAAATGCAATATCGGATATTTTATCAAGAAACAAAACTCCCATAGTTTGCGGTGGTACAGGTTTGTACGTTGATTCTTTGATTAACGGTATAAACTTTACCGAGGACAGCAGTGATGATAAGATTCGTAACGAACTCTATCAAATTGCTGAAACCGAGGGAATAGATTATTTACTAAATGTTCTCAAGGAATTTGACCCTGATTCTTATGAAAATTTATCGCAGCAGAGAAATTTGAGAAGAATTATAAGGGCGATTGAATTTTATAAAGTAACAGGTAAAACAATTACACAACAGAATATTGAAAGTCAAAATACTTCCTCTAAGTTTGATTATTTGATTATCGGATTAAACGCTGATGACAGACAGTTTTTATATGACAGAATCAACAGAAGAGTAGATTTGATGATTGAAAGCGGATTGATTGAGGAAACTAAAAGTGTATTGCAAATGAATTTGTCCGATACTTCAATAAAGGCTATCGGCTATAAAGAGTTGATACCTTACATTAATAATCAGTCCTCCCTTGATGATTGTATAGAAAAGTTAAAAATGGAAACTCGCCGCTATGCCAAAAGACAGTTGACATGGTTTAGGCGGAACAAAATGATTAATTGGATTTATATTGACCGCTACAGTTCCTTAAATGATATTGTAAAGGTTGCTGTGAATATTATAGATAAGAAGGAATTTTTAAATGGATAATTTGCTGTTTAAACGAATACTTATTTCGATTTTAGTAGTTGCGTTAGTTGCTTATGTTGGCTTTTTGTTTGTAAACGCAAATTTTGGTAATTCAATAGAAACAGAAGAAATAATAAAAGTATCTAACCCGGACGTAATTAATGCAGATTGTTATATTGTGAGGGATGAATCATACCTTTACAATAACAACAGCGGTGTGATGTCCTTTAATGTAAACGACGGCGATAATGTCAGCGTGGGTCAGAAAATTGCCGATATATACAGTAACGAAAATGATGCGGTTTCAATCAGAAGAATAAAGGAAATTGATAAGGAAATCGAGAATTTACAAACCCTCTCTAATTCTAACTTCAAGGACAGCGTCGGTCTTGATTCCGTTAATAATCTGATTAACGACAGCATTATTGATTTATTGGATAACACGAATAAGTGTGATTATACAGGAAGTAAAAAGGCTGTGGATAATTCACTTTACTATATTAACGAAAGACAGATAGTTACAGGACAGTCCAAGGGTTTCAAAGCAAAAATAAGTCAACTTGAAAGTGAAAAACAGTCCTTGATTAACAGTTGTTCAAGCAGCATAGGTGCAATCAAAACCGATAAAGCAGGGTATTACGTTTCAAAAGCAGATGGTTACGAAAACACTCTTAAGTATAAGAACGTTAAAAATTTAACTGTAAAGGACTTAAAAAAGGTTAAAAAGAAAAATGTTAGCAGTAACGTAATCGGTAAAATCATTACAAATCCTGTTTGGTATGTAGTTTGTCAAATTGATAAGGACGATGCTATCAAACTTTCAAAAATACAGGGTACGGATGAAAAGGTAACAGTTACGCTGCCCTTTATTTCAAAAGATAGTATAGAAAGCAGAATTTACTCAATAAATCAGGATTCTAAAAATTCCGGAGCAGTTTTAGTGTTGGCGTGTGATTATATGAATCCGGATATTGCTAACATTAGACACGAAAATGTTAATATCAGCACACTCAATTATTCCGGACTTAAGGTATCTAAACGTGCTTTACACGAAGATTATGTTACCAAAACAGTTGAAAAGAAAAATGGTGAAACTGTAGAGAAACGTAAAAAGGTACAAGGTGTATATGTTCTTTATGGCTCTGAATTGGTTTTCAAAGAAATTTCTATAACTTATTCAACAAATCAGTATGTTCTTTGTAATCCTACCCCTGAAGAGGGAGTGCTGTTTAACGGCAAGACTGTTCAATTATACGATCAGGTTGTTATAAAAGGAGATAATCTTTATGATGGAAAAGTTGTTGCGTGACGTAGAGTATAACTATAATGTTATAAATGAGAGAATTTCAGAGGCGGCTCAAAAGGTTGGCAAAACAAGAGAAGATATAAAATTTCTTGCGGCAACAAAAACTGTTGATGTTGAGGTAATTAATTATGCTATATCTTTGGGGCTTGAGTATATAGGTGAAAATAAGGTTCAGGAATTGTTATCTAAATATGACGATTACAATTTAGACAACTGTTCTTTGCAATTTATCGGTCATTTGCAGTCAAATAAGGTTAGACAAATTGTAGGAAAGGTTGATTTAATTCAGTCGGTTGATTCGGTTAAATTGGCAAAAGAAATTTCAAGGCAATCTATAAATAAAAACGTAAATACAGATATTCTTGTAGAAATAAACATAGGCAGAGAAGAAAACAAAAGCGGTGTTTTACCGGAAATGGCTTATGAATTGATTGATGAAATTAAGGATTTTGATAATATTTTGGTCAAAGGATTGATGACAATACCGCCGATTAGTGATAATTCACAAGAAATTTCTGAATATTTTAATAAAGTTAACAAATTATTTATTGACATATCGGGTAAAAAATTAGATAATGTATCTATGGATATACTGTCAATGGGTATGTCGTCAGATTATTATGAAGCAATTTTAATGGGCGCAAATATGGTTAGGGTAGGTTCTTCTTTATTTGGCGCTCGTGATTATACAAAATAATTTTTGGAGGATTTTATATTATGGCAGGATTTGTGGACAAGTTTAAACGCCTATGGGACGCACCTGAGGATGAGTACGATAACGGTTATGACGAGTATGGCTATGCCGAGGAAGACGCTACAGACGATTTTGAGGATGTTACTCCTTACAGCACTTCAACTCGTCGTAATAAGGTAGTGAACATCAGCGCAACTGCTAAACTTCAGGTTGCTATTTTCAAGCCTGAAAGATTTGGCGAGGAAACTCGTGCTATTGCAGATGAACTGATTAAAACTCATACTGTTGTACTTAACCTTGAAGAAACAAACAAGGATATGTCAAGACGTATTATCGACTTCTTAAGCGGTGTTGCTTATGCAAACAGAGGCAAAATTAAGAGAGTAGCCTCAAGCACATTCATCATTATTCCAAATAATGTTGATTTAACAGGTGACGATTTACTTGATGAATTAGAAAACAGCGGTGTATATTTCTGATTCAAAGGAAGATAAAGTACTTTTATCCAAGGCAGACGATATTGTATCCTTATCGTTAACAAGAAAAAAGCCTTGTTATTTAGGCTTTTTAAACGAGAGAGAAACTTACATAGTCAAGGATTACCTTTCTTGGAGTGATACAAATATCACCTTTTATGGTGGTTATGATAATGCATTAAGAACTGTTGTCTGCTCTTCAATAGGAGAGATTAGTCAGGAAGATTTCCCTATTAAGCCTGTTTATTTCACCTTTAGAACCTGTGATGTATTAACTCATCGTGATTTTTTGGGAGCGTTGATTAATTTAGGAATTGAGCGTAGTTGTATCGGTGATATAATAGTGAATAACGGTTCTGCCGTTGTATTTGTCAAAAGCGATATTTATGATTACATAATTTCTCAAGTATCTAAAATCGGACGTGTAGGTGTTAAGACAGTACCTGTAAAGCCTAAAAATCTTGAAATAAAACAGGAATTTGAAAATCTGCAATTTTTAGTCAGTTCAATGAGATTAGATGTTATTGTTGCTGCTATAACTAACCTTTCCAGACAAAAAGTCAGCGAAATGATATTATCCGGAAAAGTATATTGCAATTATTTACAAACTCAAAATGTCAGTAATAAGGTTGCTGACAATGATATAATTTCTATTCGTGGATTCGGAAAATATATCATTGAGGGTCAAATCGGTCTTACTAAAAAAGGCCGGATAAAATTATCAATTAAACATTTTAGTTAGGAGTGTTTTTATGTTAACTATCGATGAAATTAAGAATGTTACTTTCAGAAAAGGCAGAGGTTACAGAGATGAGGATGTTGACGCATTCATTGATGAAGTAATCGTATCCTTTGAACAGTTAAAGAAGGAAAAGTCCGATTTAGTAAGAAAAATGGATATTCTTGCTACAAGAGTAGAGCAGTACCGTGCTGACGAGGAAACAGTAAGAAATGCTTTATTATCCTCTCAAAGAGTTGCCGACACTACTGTAAAAGAGGCAAATGCACAGGCTGCAACAATAATTGCCGAAGCAGAGGCTAAAGCGCAGAAGATGTTGCTTGAAGCAAACGAAGTAACTGCAAAGCAGAAAGAAGTATATCTAAAACTTAAATCAGACGCATCACAGTTAAGAAAAGAACTTGCTGCGCTATACAACAGCCACCTGAAAACAATCGAGGATTTACCTACCGATGCAGTAGTTGCTGTGGAAAAGCAGAAATTAGATAAGCAATATCCTACAAAACCTGTTGAAACTCAGCCTGTTCAGGAGCCGGTTAAGGATACCCCTGTTGAAACCGAGCCTGTTGCAGAAGAAGTAATTTCTCAAAATGTTGAGCATGTTGTCGAGGATACAAAATTTGCAGATTTAAAATTCGGCGACAATTATGACGTAGATGCTGAATAATTAATTTTTTGGAGTGTAGAATAAAATGTCTCAAGATTATAATGCAACATTAAATCTTCCGAAAACCGATTTTCCTATGAGAGCCGGACTTCCGAAAAGTGAGCCGGTAACCTTGCAGGGTTGGGAAGATAATAAAATTTACGAAAAGTTAATGGAGAAAAATGAAGGTAAACCTACCTACATTTTGCACGACGGCCCTCCTTATGCTAACGGTAATATCCATTTAGGTCATGCTTTAAATAAAATTCTTAAGGATATTATTGTCAGACAAAAAAATATGGCAGGTTTTAAAGCACCTTTTGTACCCGGTTGGGATACTCATGGTTTGCCGACTGAATTAAAGGCACGTCAAAAAGCCGGTGTGGGCAATTCAGCAGAAATTTCAATCGTTGAACTTCGTAAAATGTGCGAGGATTTC
>JAQXSC010000107.1 GCA_029218825.1 Oscillospiraceae bacterium
CCTCTTTGATATAGGTAACAAATCTCAATCCGTCGGTAGTAAAGTGAGGTGTTTGACCCTCACCGTTACCTATGCCACCGGGATAGTTTTCGTCCTTATCCTCATAACGAATCTGGACACCTGACAAATCAAATCCCCATAAACTTTTGTTGCTGCCACTTTTTTCATTTACAAAAGGTCTGTTAGCATCACTAATAATCTTTTTATCTCCCGGATCCTGTTGAACAGTTCCAACATCTATCCAGTGAGCGTAGATATCTATGTCTGTTTTATATACATCGCTATTCCATTTAATTGGGTTGTCGTCAACTTCATTGGCCTTATCTCTGTACCAACCTTTAAAGATTTTTCCGTAATCCGATATTGGAGTAGGAATGTCATAGAAATGCTCTTGTATCTTGTTGTTGCTATTCAGATGCAATATTTCGTAATTAAGGTTAAGACTTGACGCCTGTGAAATATCAACACCCTCAGGATAATAAACTCTATAGAGGTCAGCGTCAGGGTTGCCTACTGTAGAAATCGTAGCGCTGTCATTAATGTGGAATTTAACCTTGTATTCAAATCCAAATCTTGCATAAACAACACCGGGAGTTTGATAGGTTTTAGATTTGTCATCGGTGCTAAAATACGGTACTATGGTAAAACTGTGGTTAGTATTTGCAGAAAGTTTAGTTCCGCTTTCATCATACCAACCGAGGAATTTGTAGCCTGCCTTTTCCTGTTGTGAGGCTTTTACAATGTTATTAAATGCGGAAGCGAATGTAAACTTATCGGTGTAGGCAATAGGTACGCCTACAGTTTTTCCGTCAGCATATGTTTTTGTGGGATATACTGTGCCGTTGTTTTCAGGATAATTAACAACGTTAGTAATATCGGTAACTTCCGTAGTGTGGTCTGCAAGGCTTACCTGACCGCCTATACCGCTGTTTTTAAAGGACCCGTCAAGCTGTTCGGTCTGGGCGATTACAGAGGTTTTATACTCCCAGTTAGCAACAAGTACGCCACCGCCGTAGGCATTTACTCTGCCTTCGTATATACCGTCGGAGATTATGAAATCTCTCTTTCTTGCTTCCTCTAAAATTGCCGATTCTATTTCTGTTTCGGTTTTTCCTGTAGTATCTATATCGTTACGAGTGGGGGCATTGTATTTAACTGTAGCATTTCCTTTAAAGAGTACCTTTTCATCCTCAGAAACAGTTGTACCATCGGATAATCTTTTTATGTTACCGCCAACAAGCTCCCAGCCTTTGAAAACTACGTTTGGATTATCTTCCCACCACTGACAGGCGGTTGATGTATATGTACAGGTAGCCTTTTCGTAGAAACGAGCAATGTTTGCGTTACTGCCGATCCAGTCCATAGCATTCTCAGGTGTATATGAACCACTGTGAACAGAATATTCTTTACCGCCTTTGGAGTTATAGATAATAGTATAAACCTCAGAATATACAAGCTCAACAACTACTCGGCCGGAAACATTGGATTGACCGTAGGAATAAGTTATCAGTCCTGTTTTTTCATCTTGGGTTTCCGAGAAATAAACAGCATTATCCGTAGCGTTAATAGCCGTAGCCGGATAATATTTTCTTACACCGCCTATGGTTATATAGGCGCCAAGGAAGGTGTTTTGGATTTTATTACCTTGAGCGTCTGTTCTATATACTTCGTTTCCATTTTTGTCGGTAGTAGTAGAATATCTTGGGGTAACGTCCAAGGTAAAGGTTGAGTTTTCGTCAACCATTATTGATTTAGCAGGTTCGCCGGATTTTAACTCAGAGGTTAACAATTCATCCTTATATACATAGTTAAGTATAGCGTCACCGCCTGTAAAGGATACAGAAGACGCAGGGTAGTAAAGGTCAAAATTAACATCGTCAAGGAGATTGCCGTAGGTGTTCATTTTAGCCTTTTGAGATTCAGTTACGTACGAGCTGTCATCGTTAAAATTTGTACCTTTGTATGCGGTAAAAGCAAAGATTGAATCAGTCTGTCCCTCAGGTACATTGTAATAGCTGTACATATCAGTATCATTTTCGCCATAGGTCTGCCAATCCAAGTTGCCTGAACACAGAATAGTAACATCCCATTTTTCAGAAAAAACAGTAGATTCTGTTGCACTAAAGTAGGTTGCATTATCACTTACAAACCCACCTTTTGCAGCGAAAGGCTTTGAATACACAGTTACCTTAACAGGTTTGCATCTATAATCTGTTGTTTTTCTTTCGTTGCTCTTTTGTGCTTGTTCTATTTCAGCAATTTGATCCTGAACGTCGGGATAGTACTCCTTATTTTCCTTTACCCAGTCAACCATTTGCATAAACTGGTCATATTGAAATTTATCATTATTTATTTTACATGGATCTACTTTCTGCTTTGGACCGATAACAAGAGCCATGATATCTGCACCGAATCTGCCTCTGTGAGAAAGCTTCCACTTGTATTGGCTGTCAGATTCGGTTTTTATATACTGATACATTGTACTTGACTGTTCAGCATTTAATTCTGCAGCCTGTGTTCCCTCAACAACATTAACATTCTTTTGAGCCGGAAAGTGAGCAGTTGTTGAAGTGTTACCTTTTGCTATAAACAATTCTATATTTGTATCGGTGGAAGTAGTTTGCCAAGGTGCTACATTTTTGTATGGGGTTTGCTTATAGAAAGTGGTTGCTCCTAATTCTGCAAAGGTTTTCTTTTCAAAACTACCGTTTTGAAGGTTATTATATACTTTTATTTCTTCACCTGTTTTTTCAATAAGAAAACTTACGTCATCTACCAGTATGTCACCTCTGTAGGAAAGCAGGGAATAGGTAATAGACGGGGAATTTTTGACCAATGTGAAAGGGGTTGTAGCAGGATTGCTGATATTTTTCCAATCTCCTGTATCTGTTCTTGCTAAAATTATTGTCCATTTTTCTGTACAGTACATTGTAGGGGTTAAGCTGAAATTTGCCCTTAAATTACCGAACTTACCATTATCAAAAGTACCGTTGCCTTTAAATGGCTTTGAATATACAATAACCTGATACTGACCGTTGGCAGGTATGTTTTTGGTTACTTTCTTATTATTTTTCAACCAAGTAATCATCTGTCGGAACTGGTCAGGGTCACCGTTGGGAACAGATGTGCCTAATACAAGAGCAACAATATCATCTGTTGTGCTTTTAAAGTTAAATTCCCAGTTAAAGGTAGAGCCTTGTAGAAAATCAGAACCGTCGGAATTTGTGACAGTCTGATATACTGCGTTCTCTGTGTCTGTTATTTTAAGAGCAGCGGAAGGGGTGGTTGAATCGGCAGGGGTCATACCTACTCCGCTTTCCACCGTAATATCGCCGCTTGATTTAGTCCAAGAGTCACTTCCGAATTCAAAACCAGGATTGCTCAAAGCGTTTACAGTATTGGTAGCACTGTAAACAATGGGTAATGATGATGTTATAATTGTGATAACAAGGGTAAGCGCAAGGAACATTTTAAAATAAATTGAACTATTTGAAAACTTAAATTTATTTTTCATAAAGGCTTTCTCCTCTCGTAATATCAGTATATCTAAAACAAAAATTGTAATATATTTAATAGGGATAATGCCGTAATATTTTACGTATATCACCCCATAATATAATTATGTATTATTATATCATATTTGTAATATTTTTACAATAATATATAGCGATAAAAATCAACAAAAATTGTATTAAAAGTGGACTTTTGACGAATAATTTATACAAAAATCCCTCCACATTTCTGCGAAGGGCATTTAATACTAACTAATTTGCTCGGATTGGATGCAACGTCACGTTATGGTAATTTAGTGCAAATGCAACATCACGTTATTATTGTATCCATACTAAATCCGTGTCGGTGGCAAGGTTGTCAACACCGTATATTACAAATACCTGATCGTATTTGCCTTTTTTTACAATATCGGAGACACTGTTTTTGTAGTACCTCATATCTACCATTGTAACTGTGTTGAAGTTATCCGCTAAAAACGGAGCAAGGCTGTGGCAAAAACTGTCCTTAACTACAAGCACCTTGCCTGATTTTACCTGTGAATTTTTTATAGTTTCCACTGCGTGATTACCGTCTAAAAATACAGGCTATTTATCGTCCTTTTCAAGGTGGTCAAGGAAGTACATATTGTGATATTTTTCCTGTTCATCACCCTCGGTAATGGTAACGGTGATGTTTTTATCGGTGTGATTTTTGTTATTCCATACCTGAATATCGTCAGGCTTTGTAAGCCAAAAACCGCTTGTAGAATAGGTTGTGCCGTAAAAACCGCCGTAGGTATCAACTTTAAAATCGGATTTTTCGGTAGGCTTGATTTTCAGGGATTTACAAAGTTGACTGTAGCCTAAATAGGCACCCTCTGTAGTCCAATGGTGGTCTGTGCGGTAGTAAAGTTGTGTGCCTTTTTCAGCCTCTTGTTTAAAACTGTCACGCAAATCTACAAAATTCAGGTTGTCATTGTTGTCTGCATCAAGGGTGGAAATCAGATTTTCAAACATTGTATCGTCAATGTACTCGTTGTGAAGTGCAGGCAGTTTGTCGTTCATTATGTAACCTGTGCTTGGAGCAACCATTACGGTAACAGGAACGTCAACGTTTTTGCTGAAATCTGCGATAGCCTGACTGTTAGCAACAATTCTGTTTTCCGAGGATACAGGGGCGTTTATCAGGTAATCATCACCGCATTTATACACTCCTTTGTTTCCGTTGTTGCCGATAATGTAGTTGTAGTAGGTGTTAATTCCCACCCACATATTGCGGAAAGGGAAGTGGTCTGCAAGATAATTTTCAAAGCCTTTTTCAAATTTTCCGTTGGTGATTGTTTCAAGGTTTGTTTCAGGGAATTTTTCAAGAATACGTTTTTCACTTGAACTGAACTCACTTTTCGGCAAAGCCACAAAAAGAGTAGTTAATACAAAAACAACACACAAAAATATTGCAGTTGGCATATATTTTAATTTTTTATTCATATTAACTCTCCTTTCACTTTTGATTTAAAATCTGAAGTATAAAAATGGGCTGTAACTTTGACTTACCATAGCGGAAATTACGATTACAAGTACAACAATACAGAAAATTGACTCGAAAACCCATATGTAATTTTTATCTTTGAATTTGTTGTAGATTGTTGCGCCCATTGGTGTACTTGCAACAATACCGAGCAGAATAATGGGTAGATAGTGAACAACGGTAACAAGTGCGTGATTGCTGATTATTCCGTTTTCCATTGTAAACAGGCTCACAAAGAAGTTGCCCATTTCCGCAACGTCATCAAAACAGAATATTACCCAACCCATCATAAATATAAAGATTGTGTAAAGGTGCTGTATAAGTGACGGCAGTTTATCTAAAAGTTTTTTAAGTACAAATTTTTCAAGAATCAGGATAAGACCATAGTACATACCCCACATAATGAAGTTGTATGACGCTCCGTGCCAAAGGCCTGTGCAGAACCATACAATAAGCAGGTTGATAATCTGTCTTGGAACACCTTTGCGGTTACCCCCTAAAGGTATGTAAACATATTCTTTAAACCAAGTGGACAGGGAAATATGCCATCTTCTCCAAAACTCTGTAACCGACTTTGAAATGTAGGGGTAGTTAAAGTTCTTTAAAAATTCAAATCCCAGCATATTACCAAGACCGCAAGCCATATCGCTGTAGCCTGAAAAGTCGAAGTAAATTTGCAACGTGTATCCTGCAATTCCTACCCAACTTCCCAATATTCCGTTAGGATCGGTGTTGGAAAGAAGGCTGTTCCACATTGCGCCCATTTGGTCGGCAATAATAACCTTTTTGCCAAGTCCCACTAAAAACAGTTTTACGCCTTTGTTGAACTGCTCTAAAGTTTCCTGCCTGTGCTGAATTTGATAGGCAACGTCTTTGTACCTTACAATAGGCCCTGCAATTAGTTGAGGGAATAATGCCACGTATGTGCCGAAGTTGATAAGGCTTTTTGATACAGGCGCATCATCACGATACACGTCAATAACGTAACTCATAGTCTGGAAAGTGTAAAAACTTATGCCGATTGGCAGGGATATTTCTATTAACGGTATGTTAAATCCGGGGATTAAGTTCAAGGTTTCGATTAACATTCCGCTGTATTTAAAGAAAGCCAAAATTCCTAAGTCTGCAATAACAGTCAGAATCAGCGGAATTTTTGCCTTGGATTTATCAGGTTTTGCCTTTTCTACAAAATATCCGCCGATATAGTTTATGACTATGGATATAAGCATAAGGAAAACCATAACAGGTTCGCCCCAGCCGTAGAAAACAAGGTTAGCGAAGAAAAGGAAAATGTTACGAGCCTTACGTGGTATTATGTAATAAATCAGCAGTACCACAGCCAAATATGCAAATACGAATATTAAGTTTGAAAATACCATATACATTCCCCTTTCCTCAAAATTTCACCAACGTCTATTATATAGTTTATGCCGAGTTTAGTCAATATAAATTTGTACTAATAGACAGGGGATTTTATTTGGAAAATTGCGCTTATTTTCACAAAAAGCAACCCCAACAGATTACCTTTCTGTTGGGGTGTATAGTTGGTAATTAATCAATGCTTGTCACGTCTGCCACGTCTGTCGTGGTGACCGCCGTTTCTTCTTGGCTTTGATGACTTTTCTGCATCAAGGTCATTTTCAGGTGTCATACCGTCAACCTCAATTAATACGGCACGACGGCTCAAGTTAAGTCTGCCCTTGTCGTCAATTTCCAGAACTTTTACTCTGATAACGTCGCCTACGTTTACAACGTCTGTTACGTTTTCTGTGCGTTTAACGTCTAACTGACTTACGTGGCAAAGTCCCTCTTTGCCCGGAGCAATTTCAACAAATGCGCCGAAGTCCATAATTCTGGTAACTTTACCTAAGAACATTGCGCCCGGCTCAGGATCGTTGGCAATAGTTTCAATCATAACCAAAGCACGTTTGCACTTTTCAGTGTCAATGCCTGAAACGAATACCTTGCCAAAATCGCCGTCTTCCTCAATGTCAACCTTACATTCACACTGAGCCTGAATTTCCTTAATAACCTTACCGCTTTTGCCGATAACCTCGGAAATTTTC
>JAQXSC010000108.1 GCA_029218825.1 Oscillospiraceae bacterium
ATCTTTGCAGGAGTGGAATCCTTATGTTGACGGTGGAAACGAGGAATATTATATGAACCTTATTGCAGACGCAATGGAGCCTTACCTGAGAGCAAGTGGGATTGACTTTACACGCAACAGTCCGGAAATGACTTTGCGACAGGCGATTAACGAAAGCAACGCAGGAAATTATGATTTACACCTTGCAATACATTCAAATGCATCAGGTGAAAACAGCGCAGGCAGAAACAGGGGAGCGGAGGTTTATTATTACCCAACAAGCACAAAAGGTGAGGATTTTGCAAGTACAATAGCCACAAATTATTCCCAGTTGTACCCAAATCCCGACAAGGTTAAAACTATCCCTACAACAACCTTGGGAGAAGTCAGACTTACCAAAGCACCCACAGCCTTGGTAGAGGTTGCCTACCACGATAATCCGGAGGACGCAAAGTGGATAAGGGATAATATTCAGAATATTGCAAAAAATCTCTCCAAATCCGTAGCAGAAACTTTGAATGTTCCCTTTGTAGAGCCTTGAAAAACCTGTATTTTTTGGTATAATGAATATGTAATATTATATTTTGGGAAGTGTAAAAATGGATAACGAAATAAAAGCAAGAATTGAGCGTACAATGGAAAACCTAAAGGTAAATAAAATGAAGCCTTATTTTGTTGAAACAAAAGAGGAAGTTCTGCCTTTGGTAAAGACGTTGCTGAAAGAGGGCGACATAGTTTCCAACGGAGGCTCTGTAACCTTAAAGGAAACAGGGGTAATGGAGGAGTTGAAAAGCGGTAAGTACAACTACCTTGACAGAAGCCGAGAGGGCATTACTCCGGAGGAAGTTGAGGAGGTTTACCGCAAAACGTACAGCGCAGACGTTTACTTTGCATCTTCAAATGCCATCACCGAAAATGGTGAGTTATACAACGTTGACGGAAACTCTAACAGAGTGTCTGCGATTCTCTACGGACCTAAAAGCGTAGTCCTTGTATGCGGATACAATAAAATTGTTAAGAATATTGAGGAAGCGGAAATTCGTGTAAAAACAAAAGCCGCTCCTCCAAACTGCGTAAGACTTAACTGCGATACCTACTGTAATAAAACAGGAAAATGCCTGTCACTAAACAGCGATAACCGTGAGATTCCAATGGGATGCCACAGCGACAGACGTATATGCTGTAACTTTGTTATCTCTGCACAGCAAAGACACGTTGACCGCATCAAGGTTATTATTGTAGGTGAAGAATTAGGCTATTAATTATGTACCGCTAATCTGATACTCCGCCTGATACAGCTATTGCCGTAAAAGGCGGAGTATAGACAATTCAAGTGAGCAACCTTATCTGTTATTCTGATTATTTCTGTTCTGATTGTTATTCTGGTTGTTGTTCTGATTGTTCTTGTTCTGGTTATTATTCTGATTGTTCTGGTTGTTTCTGTTCTGATTATTGTTCTGGTTGTTATTCTGGTTGTTGTTTTGATTGTTGAAGTTCATTTCAACTCACCTCCTTGAATTAACCGATAAATCGGTCTGAAACTATTTTTACCTTTTATTTTGTTTTTATACTTATGAATGATTTTTTATTAAAAATGAAATCCCTGTTGGGGGACGAATTTGAAAATTTTTTAAAATATTATAACGGCGATAATTTCCGAGGATTAAGGGTTAATACTCTTAAATGCAGTGTGGACAAGCTGAAAAGCCTTTTGAATTTTCAGCTTGAGAATACTCCCTTTTGTAAAGAGGGCTTTTATCTGCCAAATTATGTAAATTCAATCGGCAACAGTCCCTTGCATCATTGCGGTGCTTTCTACGTTCAGGAGCCCTCTGCAACTTCGGCGGTTACAATGCTGAATGTTCAAAAAGGGGACAAGGTTCTTGATTTATGTGCCGCACCGGGAGGCAAAAGCACCCAAATCGGAGCTAAGCTTCAAGGAAAGGGACTTTTGTGGTCCACTGAAATTGTAAGGTCACGCTCTTTAATTCTTTTATCGAATATTGAACGTATGGGCATAACTAACGCAGTGGTGTCCAACTGTCACCCTGACATTCTTTGTAAT
>JAQXSC010000109.1 GCA_029218825.1 Oscillospiraceae bacterium
TAGAAAACGACAGTAGCATGTGCTACGGTCGTTTTGGTATAGAGGGGGATTCGAAGCCGGGCGGGAAGGAAATGCTCCGGTGGCGCATTTTTTGGGAGGAGCGTTGCAGGAAGTTTTCCCCTTTACGTGAACACAGGCGGCGAGAAGTAGTATTCTAAAGATGAACATACCATCTCTGCGCAAAAAAAGCAGTAGCCAAAGGCTACCACTCATTTTTCAATATTCACTTTACTCCCCTGAACGATATTCCGCCTGTCGAGTTCCTTATTAATATAGTTCAGCACGTTCTTTTTGTCACCGCTCCACATTGGAGCAATAAGCAACTTTTTATCTCCGTCGCCTGTAATTCTATGCACAACAACATTTTTAGGTAAGTATTCTATAGCATCACAAATTATGTCGGTATATTCCTCAAGTGTTAAAACATCAAATTTTTTGTCAAAGTATTCCTTGGCTAAGTCTGTATCTTTCAATATGTGCAATAGTTGTAACTTTATACCGTCGGTTATTTTGCCCACATATTTTACAGTTTCAAGCATCATTTCTTTTGTTTCATAGGGCAAACCTAAAATCACGTGAGTGACTACATTTATATTTACCCGGTGCAGTTTTTCGACAATTTCATCATACACATTTAATTCGTATCCACGCCTGATATATTTCGCTGTATTTTCTTGTATCGTTTGCAAACCTAATTCTATTGTAATCGGCTTTATTTTATTAAGCCTTGCTAATAGGTTTAATATATTATCATCAATACAATCAGGTCTTGTTGCAATAGATAGTTCTGCAACTTCATCTTTGCTGATTGCCTCTGTAAATATTTTTTCAAGATATTCTACACTGCCGTAGGTGTTTGAATAAGGCTGGAAATACGCTACATAAAGATTATCCTTTGTTTTATTTTTAATTCTATCCTTTGCTAAATCAATCTGCCTTGAAATACTGATACAGGGTGGGGTAGAGAACTCTCCGGAACCGCCTTTACTGCAAAAAATACAACCTCTTGTATCAATAGTGCCGTCACGATTTGGGCAGGTCATACCGCCGTTAATGGATAACTTGTAAACCTTTTTACCGTATTTATTTTTATAATAATCATTTAGTGAGTAATAATGTTTCATAGTGATATTTGACAAATTAATTTTGATTTTTTATAATCAAATAGGTGATAAAAATGAGTTTAGTTTTACTGTATAATATTTCAGGCAAAAAGTCTATTGATATAAAAATGATTTGCCATAAGTTGAATTTAACAAATAAAACCATTGAAAAAGATGAGTACGGCTACAAATTAGGATATCTTTGTAATAAAGATAATGACGATACAGTATATCCATATAATGATTTCAATGATGAAATGCTTTTATTGGCAGATTTGCCTAATTCAACTTTTGATAAATTCCTAAAAATGTTACGTCAAAAGAAAGCAACTGTAGATTTAAAAGCCGTATTAACACAAACCAATAAAGAGTTTACTTCCTCACAACTTTATGAGGAGATATCAAAAGAGCATCTTGCAATAAAGAGCGGTAATCTTGCTCATAATCAGGAGTAGTGCTTAACATATTCCATAAAAGTTTTGAACATTCTTCCGTCGGTTTCTTCTGCGGCATCATCAATTCCGCCGTTAAAGAACATATGATTGTGAATACTCAACGCTTCATAAGAGGCTGCGATATATTTACGGATGTTGTCCTGCAACTCATCACTCAATACATTTCCGTTAGAAAGTCCCATATATAGGTTATCGTTTGCTATTTGAGGCGGCATAATAACCGACATATCCGTAAATCTGTTTTTACTCTTAATTTCATTGTAAAAATCTATTATTGAAAATTCGTGCTTGTCATCAAGGTCTGTGTTTTTTTCAATTACTTTTTCACACTTTTCTAAATCAAAATCTTCTCCTTTAATGTATTTATAAAGGTTGTTTTGATTTGACTTTAGCACTTTGAATAACCGAATGTTATATAAACCGTTTTCAAGACAGGATAAGGCTGAAAAGTACATATTGTTATCTAACTGCGCTAACATATTAAAGTAATTCTGAAAAATGCTTTTGTTGATTAATATCAGGGCAATTTTTTCGTGTTCTTTGTATTTTTCCATTAAGGTAGGGTTTATTAAAAATTTTGCAGAAAAATTGTAAAAGGACTTTACGTATTCCTTAAATTCCCTGTAAAATTTGTTTAACTGCTCATTATTTTCAATGGTATATGTAAACACATTTATCCTTCTTTCTTGTATTAGATAAATTATAAGAGTTGACTTTGGGTCAACTCTCTTTTTGTTTTTTATTAAGGTTTTCTAATTTACTAAATATATTTTTAATCTTTGAATAATTGTCACAGAAAATAGTGTTCAGCCCATAGGATGCAGTTGGAATTAACAGGATAATGTATGTTAATACATACTGGGATTTACCCTCGAACAGCATATGGTATCCAAATGCTCCCAAAAGTACAAGAGGTAACAGCATTGTTTCAACATTTGCCTTGTTTTTAAACAGCAATAAGCCTAAACCTAAGGCAAAGAGCAGGAATAATATCTGCATATATTGGTCAAAGTAGATGCCTAAAAATTGTCCTAAACTTTTATTATAAACACTTTCAACAGCACCGTTTATTTCGTTGGTATGAGCCTTTACCTTGCTGACCCAGATGCTTTCATATGTAGTTTCGTTCCATTGACTTGACACCTTTTTGGAGAAAAAGTCAACTGCATATCCCGGGTCGGAAGTGAATTTGCCGAGTTTTTGTGACAATTCAGCCTGTGCAACCTGATTAGACAAGTTGGTATCAAAATTATTATTCTGATAAATTGTCATTGTGCTGAAGTTAAACCAACCGGGAGCCATTTGGGATTCCCCAAGTCCCATGTTCAGGTACATAGTTTGGGAAATTCCGTCATAAAATTTTGTATTTGCCCTTGCTTCATAACTCATTATTACAAGATTACTTGAGCCTATTGTTACGATACAAAGTCCAATAGCGATTAAAACATTCACCCATTTTTTACTTCTTATCATATGAATTAACAGCATAATCACAAAAGCAACAAGGTAGATTAAGTTATTGTACTTTGCTAAAGTAGCAACAATTAACAAAGCAGATGCAGGAATTAAAAACAGATAATTATTTCCTTGGAAATATTTTATCATAAAATAACTTGCCCATATTGCACAGCACATACCGATTATGTTTCCATATACAAAAGTGCAAAATAAAACAGGTTGTAGGCATAGGAACAGAAATACTATTGTAAAAAATTCAATAGAACGTTTTTTGAATACTAATTTGGATATTTTAGCAACCGCAACATATGAAAGTGCAACGCAAATTACATTCAGATATTGCAAAGGCATTGAACTTGATACACCGAAAATTCTTAATACAATCTCCGAAATCAGCACAAAACCAAGTTGGAAAGGATAATAGTTGAAGTAACAAACATCTTTGTAAAACTCGTGATTATAGAAATTACTGCCGTTTACAAGGGAAGAATAATCATTCACAGCCGCTTTACTTGCTGCGTCAAATACGCTTTGACTGTCTGCGGCAGGTATTGAAGTAACAGAGGTAACCCAAAGAAATCCCACAACCAACACATAAACAGATAATGCAATATACATATATTTCATTTTTATCTTTGCAAATACGTTAAATACAGAACATAACTTATACATTGCAAAGCCGAAAACTATCAGTACTAAAAAGTTTATGGGTATTAAATCCCAATTAAAAAGTATTATTTCTCCGGAGTAATTTTGCGGATCGATAACACTTGTCTGAAACAAACTTATTATTGAAATATATCCAAAGGCAAACAGAGATAAAATACAAAAAATATTGCAGACAATACTCTCAATTTTACGATTTTTGGAAATTGTTAAAACGTTGGTATTTTTCATATTCCCACCTAAAAAATAAAAAATGGCGGAGATGTGGGGATTTGAACCCCAGCGCCAGCGAACTGACCTACCGGATTTCGAATCCGGACCCTTCAACCACTTGGGTACATCTCCGTATATAGTAAATTTTACTTTTATTAATTAGTTTTGTCAAGTTTAAATATTATGCATATTATAAAAATGAATGTAGGTGATTATATGGCTTATTCAGAAAGAGAACTTCTTGCACGTCTGATTCAGTGCGAGGCCGGTGGTGAGGGCGACGAGGGTATGAGAGCAGTTGCGTCAGTAATAATCAACAGATCAAGAGCAACAGTGGGGGAGTTTGCAAGAGTTTCGGATGGCGGTAATGTTAGAAATATTATTACACAACCGGGACAATTCACTTGCCTGAAAACCCAGAACAATACGCAGAATATTTATAATATGAACCCTGAGGATATTCACTATGAAATAGCAGACTGGGCTTTAGCAGGTAATACAACTGCGTCAGTTGGAAATTCCCTGTTTTTCTTTAATCCTTATTCCTCTACCTGTCCAAACTATTTTCCTACGAATGTAGGAATTATTTACAATAGGGTAGGAGATCATTGTTTTTATGCTCCAACCGCTGCTTATGCCAATACTTAACGGAGGCTTATATGACAAATAACAATCAACAAATTGACTTAAACGCAATATATGGTTTAGACAAATGCCAAAGTCCGCCCTGTGAAATCAAAAACCCCAGTATGGTTAATACGGTGTCTTACAAACCTTCACTTGAACAAATTGCATCTTATGTAGAGGGAAATAGGCAACCGGTTGCTCAATCCCAAATGCAAAACAATCAAAGTCAGAATAATATTCAGGGCGATTTATCACAAATGTATCAGCCTATTACTCCTCAACAAGCGGCTATGTATCCAACTCCTGCAGTTGTAGCCGCTGAGAATCAAGGGGAAATAAGTAAAAGCAACAATGAAAATGCAGATATGAGCAGTATGCCTTTAGCGGATCTTATTACTGATTTTTCAAATCCATATCCTGTTACAAGAGAGAGTATTCAATACCTAAACGGCTTTATAAGAACTCAAATCGGTCGCAGAGTATCTATCGACTTCCTTATAGGCAGTAATACCATTGAAACTAAAAGCGGTTACTTACTTGCAGTTGCCGCAAACTATATATTAATAAATGAACTTGACACAAACGACGTAACAGCCTGTGATTTTTACAACATAAAATTCATAAGATTCTATTACTAAATCAGTTCACATATTATTGAATTTGATACTAAAAATCCATTTGTTGTTAGCGATACACTTCTGTCATTAATATTCACTAATCCCAATTTTGCAAATTTATATGCTTTATCTAAAAAGTCTTTGGATATTTTCTGTCCAAAGGCTTTTTCGTATTCATCAAATACAATGCCCTTTTTTAATCTTAATTGCAGCATAATATATTCTTCTTGATTTCCGCCAATGCCGTCATCTACAACAATATTCTTTTTAAATTCCTCAAAAGAATTATTATAGAAAAATCTCTTATTATACAAATACGAATGAGCAGCAGGGCCTATTCCTAAATAATCATCAAGCATCCAATATTTGAGGTTATGTTTGCTTTCAAAACCTGACTTGCAAAAATTAGAAATCTCGTACTGATTGTATCCTTTTTTTCCTAAATACTCTACCGCATACTTATATAAATCAGAGGTTTCATCATCGCTCGGCAAATTTAATTTATCCTGTCTTTTATAAAAAACTGTATTTTTTTCTAACTTCAATATATAGGAGGAAATATGATTTACATTATTATCTATGCAAAAATCCAATGTGTTTTTTAGATTGTCTTTCGTTTGGTGGGGAATACCCATCATAACATCCAAAGAAATATTATCTATATTCGTATTTCTGATAAGGCTTATTGTGTTTATAACGTCCTTGGTTGTATGTGTTCTGCCCAATGCTTTTTGTTCGTCGGCATTTGCAGATTGTAAACCTATAGACACTCTGTTAAATCCCTGTTTACTTACTTTTTCAAAGTCAAAGAATTTTCCTGATTGGGGATTTACTTCAAGGGTAGTTTCGCAATTATTTGTGACTTTAAAATTTTCCTTAATACAAGACAGAATATCAGTCAATAAATCTGCTCCCATTACACTTGGAGTACCACCGCCGAAATATATTGTATCTACCACTTTATTAATCTTTTTTGACCAAAGTACAATATTTTTCTTTAGTATTTCTGCGTATTCAATATAATCAATATCTTTTCCTCTGATACTAAAAAAGTCACAGTAAGGACATTTACTGTGACAAAATGGGATATGAATATATAAACCAAGTGAATTTGACATAATTTGCTCCTTAAATAGGGGTGAGGCAGAAACTGTTGTCTCTGCCCCAAATTTGGAAGGTATATGAAAAAATAGGAAAAATCAATTAAGTTACAATTATATTACAATATGTTTACACTATTGTCAAGTATTTTTTACAAAAAATATGATTTTTTTATTTTATGTTTTATGTTGACATATATAAGGAAAAAATAGTAAAATATAAAGTTGTAAAAGAAAAATCGGAGGGTTATATGAGTACATTAAGGGAAGAAATAGAAAAACGCAGAACTTTTGCGATTATTTCGCATCCGGACGCAGGTAAAACCACCTTGACAGAAAAACTCCTTTTATACGGCGGAGCAATAAACCTTGCAGGTTCCGTAAAGGGAAAAAGAACTGCAAAACATGCAGTTTCTGACTGGATGGAAATAGAAAAGCAGAGAGGTATATCCGTAACCTCGTCTGTATTGCAATTTAAGTATCAGGGTTATTGCATAAATATCCTTGACACTCCGGGACACCAGGATTTCTCGGAGGACACATATCGTACACTTATGGCTGCCGATGCAGCGGTAATGGTAATTGATGCCTCAAAGGGTGTTGAAAATCAAACGAAAAAACTTTTTAAGGTTTGTGTAATGCGCCATATTCCGATTATTACCTTTATTAATAAAATGGATAGGGAAGCACAAAGTCCTTTTGATTTGTTGGAAGATATTGAGAATGTTTTGGGAATTAACACTTGTCCTATGAACTGGCCTATCGGTTCAGGAAAGGAATTTAAAGGCGTATATGACAGAGAAACTAACTCTGTACTTGCTTTTACGGCAAATAATGGTCAGAAAGAGGTAGAGGAAGAAATTATCCCTCTTGATGATCCAAGGCTTGATACTTTGCTTGAGGATAAGAAACAGGACTTGCTTGATGAAGTGGAATTGTTAGATGGTGCAGGTGATGAATTTAACCTTGAAAGAGTGCAAAACGGTACATTAACACCGGTATTCTTCGGTTCTGCTCTTACAAATTTCGGTGTTGAACCCTTTTTAGAGCAATTTTTGAAACTCACTCCGCCACCAAGACCTCGTGAAACTTCAGATGGTGTAGTTGATACACAGGATGATTTTACCGCTTTTGTTTTCAAAATACAGGCAAATATGAATAAAGCCCACAGGGATAGAATTGCATTTATGCGTATCTGTTCAGGTAAATTTGAAAAAGATATGGAAGTTTACCATTTACAGGGGCAAAAGAAAATGCGTCTGTCCCAGCCTCAACAGATTATGGCGCAGGAAAGAGAAGTAATTGACGAGGCATATGCAGGTGATATTATCGGCGTATTTGACCCAGGTATTTTCTCAATCGGCGACACGATTTGTACTGCTAAACACAAAGTTAAGTACAGGGGTATTCCTACATTTGCACCTGAACATTTCTGCTTGGTAAGACAAAAGGATACTATGAAACGTAAGCAGTTTATTAAGGGTATCAGCCAGATTGCACAGGAGGGTGCTATTCAGATTTTCCAGGAACTTGACGCAGGTATGGAAGAAGTAATTGTAGGTGTTGTAGGTGTATTGCAGTTTGACGTACTGAAATATCGCCTTGAGAACGAATACAATGTTGATATTATTATGG
Organism: Oscillospiraceae bacterium; assembly: GCA_029218825.1. GTDB lineage: Bacteria > Bacillota > Clostridia > Oscillospirales > Acutalibacteraceae > Ruminococcoides. The sequence goes on from JAQXSC010000109.1 coordinate 7,875, forward strand.
AAAATCTTCCTTTTGAATTTATAAGGTGGATAAAAAATGATGATATTGACCCTAAAACTCTTGATTTGGCATCTGACACAAAGAGAATTCAGGACTTAAAAAACAATCATTTGCTCCTGTTTACAAGTTATTGGAGTATTGATTGGGCTTTAGACCACAATAAGGGATTGATTCTTGAAGAATTTGGCGAGAACTAATTTATTATGCTTTTTAAGAAATTAAAATCTAACAATAAAATACCTTTTCATATGCCGGGTCATAAACGAAATACCCATATGTTGGGAAATGAATTTCCTTATAACATTGATATTACCGAAATTGACGGGTTTGATAACCTGCATAATCCTACAGGAGTATTAAAAGAAGTTAATAAAAAACTGACGGATTTATATCATTCAAAACAGTCTTTTATGCTTGTAAACGGTTCTACCGGCGGTATTTTATCGGCAATTTCTACATTGGTTTGTGAGGGTGATAATGTATTGATTCCTCGAAACTGTCATAAATCCGTCTATAACGGCATTGAACTTGTTAAGGGGAAAATTCATTATATAAGCCCTGCTTTTGATGAATATGGAATATTTAAAAAAATTGACCCATTAGAAGTTGAAAAAGTATTAAGAAGTAAACATTTTAAACTTTTGATACTGACTTCCCCCACATATGAAGGGGTAATTTCCGATATAAATGAAATTTCTGACATAGCACATAAGTATAATACTTTAGTGCTTGTTGACGGCGCTCACGGTGCTCATCTTTTTGATTATTATAAGGATTGTAAGGCTGATGTAGTTGTTGTCAGCCTACATAAAACTTTACCTGCTTTGACACAATGCGCCGCAATCAACGTATATAGTGATAGTGTTGATGTTCGGTTATTACAAAACAGGTTATCTGTATTTCAAACAAGCAGTCCATCATATGTGTTAATGAGTTCCATTGAAAGTTGCATAGATTTTGTAAACTACAATACTAATCTTTTTGCTGAATATCAAAACAGGTTAAATCAGTTTTATTTAAAATGCAACTCTTTATCTAATCTTAAACTTATAAAATATGACGATTTAGGAAAAATTGTTGTATTTACAGGCAACTGTGATATTACCGGCTCAAAACTTTCCTCCATATTGAGAGATGAATTTAATATTGAGGTAGAAATGGCCTGTACCGATTACATAGTGGCTATGACAAGTATTTGCGATACTGATGATAATTTTAACGCTTTGGCTAATGCTTTGCTGTCCATAGATAAAAGATTGTCCTACCGAAAATTTAATAATACAAACACTTTTATTATTCCAAAAAAATATTGTGAACCTTTTGAAGTTGACGGTGATAGTGAATTAGCCGATTTTTCAAATGCAGTAAATAATATCAGTTGTGAATATGTTTTTGCATATCCTCCCGGGATACCGATTTTAGTGCCCGGTGAGGTTATCAATGAAAGCATTATTGATTTAGTTAATTATTATTTATCTAATCAGGTGGATATTTACAGCGATTACGGAAATATGCCTGATAAAATATTCATTAAAAAGGTTTAAATATTGCAACTTTCATTGACATTATTAAAATGGTGTGATAAAATTTATCTATATTTAATTAGGAGGTGTTTCAATATGAAAAGAATACAGACTATTGAAACTCGTGATTTAGAGAAAAGTACAATTTCAGGCGGCTGTGGTGAGTGCCAGACTTCTTGTCAGTCTGCTTGTAAAACATCATGCGGCGTTGCTAATCAGCAGTGTGAAAAGTGCTTGGAAGAGAAGTAAAAATTTTAGGAAATCAGCCGTTTTTCGCCCAGGCGTTAAACGGCTTTCCTTTTAGTTGGAGATAAATATGGTTCATCAATATAAACTTAACGGATATAATATTGTTTTAGATGTATTCTCAGGTTCGGTTCATTCCGTAGATGAAGTTGCCTACGATATTATATCTATGTATCAGAATAAAACTAAAGACGAAATATCAAAAGAAATAACCTCAAAATATGGAGGGGTTACAAAAACTGACGTAGAGGATTGCATCAGCGATATAGAACAGTTAATTGCTGACGGCAAATTGTTTACAGAGGATAAATACGCAAATTTAGCCTTTGATTTTAAGAAAAACAACACAGTTATTAAGGCTTTGTGTTTACATATTGCTCACACCTGTAACCTTAACTGTGAATATTGCTTTGCAAGTCAAGGCAAGTATCACGGTGAACGTTCACTTATGACTTTTGAAGTAGGCAAGAGGGCAATCGATTTTCTGATTGAAAACAGCGGAACAAGGACAAATCTTGAGGTTGACTTTTTCGGCGGTGAACCTCTAATGAATTTTGATGTAGTTAAGAAAATTGTTGAGTACGCTCGTTCAATAGAAAAAGAAAAGGGCAAAAACTTCAGGTTTACCCTCACAACTAACGGAGTGTTGGTTGATGACGATGTTATCGATTTTGCCAACAAAGAGTGCCATAACGTTGTGCTTAGCCTTGACGGCAGAAAAGAAATCCACGATAATTTGAGAAAAACAGTAAACGGTCAGGGTAGTTACGATATAATTGTGCCTAAATTTCAGCATTTTGTTAAGCGCAGAGGTAACAAAAACTATTATGTTCGCGGAACATTTACCCATAATAATGTTGACTTTACTAATGATATTTTCCATATGGCTGACCTTGGTTTCACTGAATTATCAATGGAGCCTGTAGTGTGCGCACCGGATGACCCATATGCATTAACATATGACGATTTGCCGATTATATATGAGCAATATGAAATCTTGGCAAAGGAAATGCTTAAACGTGAAAAAGAGGGTAAACCTATTACTTTCTACCACTATATGATTGATTTAACAGGTGGCCCTTGTATTTACAAGCGTATATCCGGTTGCGGTTCAGGCACGGAGTATATGGCTGTAACTCCTTGGGGTGAGTTGTACCCTTGCCATCAATTTGTAGGTGACAGCAAATATTCTTTGGGTAATATTTATGAGGGTGTTACCAACAAAGAATTACAGGATAATTTTAAATTATGCAACGTTTATGCGAGACCTGACTGCAAGGATTGTTGGGCAAAACTATATTGCAGCGGTGGTTGTGCTGCTAACGCTTACCACGCAACAGGTTCGATTAACGGAATTTACGAATACGGCTGTAAGTTATTCAGAAAACGTATGGAATGTGCAATTATGATGAAGGTAGCAGAAAGTACAAATAAATTTTAATTGGACTTGCAAAAAATCTCTCCTTAAAGAATAAGTTTTATTATTTACAGGAGTGATTTTATGTTTGATTTATTTAGTTTTCTGGGACAGTATATTTGCTTCTTTTTACTTCACGTTTGCGGTAACGGAAGTTTTCCTAAACCTCTGTCATCAAAAGAAGAGAAAAAGTATCTTTTGTTAGCGTCACAAGGTGATATTGAAGCGAGAAATATCCTTGTTGAACACAATTTAAGGCTTGTTGCTCATATTATCAAAAAGTACTATTCCAATCAAAACGATCAGGATGATTTAGTATCTATAGGAACGATAGGCTTGATAAAAGCCATAAATACCTTTGATATTAACAAAAATATTAAACTGTCCAGTTATGCATCAAGGTGTATTGAAAATGAAATACTAATGTACTTTAGAAATCTAAAGAAAAGTTCACAGGATATTTCACTAAATGAAGCAATCGATACAGATAAGGACGGCAATCCATTAAGTATAATTGATGTTTTATCTGTTGATGATAATATTCTTGACACCTTAAATAATAAGTTGAACAAAAGCAAGTTGAACGATTACATAAATTCTGAATTAGATAAACGTGAAAGGCAGGTTATTATTTTAAGATACGGTCTTGATAATAATAAACCTCTGACCCAGCGAGAAGTGGCGAATATTTTAGGAGTAAGCCGTTCATATATCAGCAGAATTGAAACAAAAGCACTTAAAACATTAAGGCGCAAATATGATAAAAGCAGTAATTTATAATGATTAGAGAAGTTGATTATAAGGGAAATAAAATTATTTATAACCTTGAACGAAAGAAAGTTAAAAATATTAACTTGAGAATTAAATCAGATTTATCTATAAATGTGTCTGCCGGAAAAAGGGTCAGTACAAAATTCATCGATGATTTTGTAATCGGCAAGGGTGAATTTATACTAAAGGCATTGGAGAAATTTCAAAATGCTCAAAATAATATTGCAAAACCTTTGTATTCTAAAGAGGAATTTTACGAAATAATTTCAAGAATTTTTGAAGATGTTGCTGACAAATTTGCCCAAAAAGGCATATCAAAACCTGCTTTAAAGATAAGAAAGATGAGGTCAAGGTGGGGAAGTTGTAATTACACAAATCAGATAATTACCTTAAGCACTCATCTGATTTATTGCACGGAAGAGCAGATAGAATATGTAATTATTCACGAATTTTCTCATTTAATAGTACCAAACCACAGCAAGGATTTTTATAGGGTTTTAACCGAATTTTGCCCCAATTATAAAGAAATTAAAAAAGAGTTAAGTAATATTATTATAAGATAGGAATTAGTTATGAAACTTGTATCATGGAATGTAAACGGATTCAGAGCCTGTCTGAATAAAGGATTTGAAGATATTTTCAAGGATTTTGATGCTGATATTTTTTGCATTCAGGAAACAAAAATGCAACCTGATCAAGCAGACTTCAGTCCGGAATTGTATAATAAGTATTTTTTCAGCGCAATTAAAAAGGGTTATTCCGGTACTGCCGTTTATACTAAAGAAAAACCGCTGAATGTAACATACGGCATAGAGAATAAACATATGGACGAAGGCAGGGTAATAACCTGTGAATTTGAAAAGTTTTATCTTTTATGCTGTTACACTCCAAATGCTCAAAATGAATTAAAGCGTATTGATTACCGTATGGAATTTGAGGACGATTTAAGGGAGTATATGGTGAAATTAAATCAAACTAAACCGGTAATTTTATGTGGTGATTTAAATGTAGCACATAATGAAATAGACTTGAAAAATCCAAAATCTAACCGTGGTAACGCTGGTTTTTCCGATGAGGAAAGAGGTAAGTTTTCAGAACTTTTGGATGCCGGTTTTACCGATAGTTTCCGTTACCTTTATCCTGATGTTACCGGTGTGTATTCCTGGTGGTCATACAGATTTAATGCAAGAAAGAACAATGCCGGTTGGCGTATAGATTATTTTGTAGTTTCAAATGAAATCAAAGATAGAATTACAGACGCTAAAATTCATTCCGATGTTTTAGGCTCTGACCATTGTCCTGTTTCATTGGAGATAGAAATATGACAGTCTTTGTAGATGCTGATGCCTGTCCTGCTGTTAGGATAGTTGAAGAAGTATCAAGGTCTTTTAATATCCCTGTAGTTTTGCTATGTGATACCAATCATATTCTAAACAGTGATTACAGCGAAGTAATTGTTATCGGTGCAGGTGCCGATGCTGTTGATTTAGCATTAATCAACAGATGTAACTCAAAGGATATTGTAGTGACGCAAGATTACGGAGTAGCCGCCTTGGCTTTAGGTAAAGGCGCATATTGTATTCATCAAAGCGGTAAAATTTTTACAAATGATAATATAGACGGACTTTTGATGGATAGACATTTAGCAAAGAAATCAAGGATGAGTAAATCTAAACATCATCTGAAAGGGCCTAAAAAGAGGACTAAAGATGATGATGTTAGATTTGAAATTGCCTTTAGGAAATTAATAAGTGAGGTATTGTTATGAAAAAGTATTTATCAATTATTTTGTGTATAGTAATTTTTATTTCAATCTGCACAATTTCAGCAAATGCACAAGATATTCCGACTTATTATTACGGTGATGCTAACAAAAACGGCGTTATAGATATTTTGGATGTTTCTGTTATTCAAAAGCACATAGTTAATGTTGCAGGTTATGATTTTGATGATATTCAAATGACAGTTTCCGACGTTGACGGTAACGGAGAAGTTAATATTGATGATGTTACATTAATTCAAAAATACCTATCTTATGAGTTATTAACTTTTCCAAATGTAGATCCGACTAATCCTACAGAAACTAATGTAACTGTATCTACCGAACCTACAGAGCCTTTCGCTACCGACAATACTGTATCAACTGAACCATCGGAAACTGTATCTACTTTACCGACAGAAACTGTTACATCTTTGCCTATTTCAACTGAAAGCACCGAATCTACCACGGAATCTGCAACTGTAAAACCTACTAAACCGCCGATTCCCACAGAGCCGTCAGAATATATTGATATAAATACTTACGTAGGAAACAAAATAAATGCTGCAAGAAGAAATGCGGGTTTAGGTTATTATAATGTGTCTGCCGCTTTGTCAAATTGTGCATACGGACGTGCTGTTGAAATTGTAAATAATGTTTCAAATACCCGTCCGGACGGCAGAAAGTGGTACACAATTCTAACTGATTACTATGGACTTAATCCTGACAATTATTATCTGTCGGAGCATATGGTAGTCCTTGATACAAAAAACAATAATTATACTCAAGAAGAAATTGCCGGGATATGTGTAGATGCTTTGTTGAATTCAAAAAATGATAAAGCAATATTCTTAGAAGAAAAAGAAGAAGCAAAAGATAAACTGAAAAACCTAGGCGTAGGCGTTCACAGGGAAGGTAATATATACTATCTTGTTATTCACCTTGCCGGATAAGTAATGTAATAAATTTTTCATACTCTCATACAATTTACTGGTGAGAGTATGAATTTTATTAAGAATATTTATAACATAATATTTATCGTTTTGCTGATATTGTATATTCTGCTTGTTGTCTTTGCATTTAATAACCTAAATAAATTTATATCAACAGCAACCAACCCTCAAAAACAAGTTACAATCGTTTTAGACGCAGGTCACGGCGGAGAAGATGGGGGAGCAGTTGCGAATAATATAATAGAAAAGGACATAAATCTGTCCATAACAAAAGAACTTGCAAAAATTTTCAAAGCCTCGGGATTTAATGTTGTTATGACAAGAAACAGCGATAATATGATTAATACTGAGGGCGATAGTATTGCATCAAAGAAAGTTTCCGATATGAAAAACAGGCTTGAAATTTTTAATGAAAGCGATAACAACGTAGTCATAAGCATTCATCAAAACAAATTCCCCCAAGAGCAATATTATGGAGCGCAGGTGTTTTATTCCTGTAATGATGAAAGCAGTTCCTTATTAGCAGAATCTATAAGATATTCTATTTGTAATTTTATACAGCCTGAAAATAACAGGCAGTGCAAAGAAACTACAAAGGATATTTATTTGCTCTACAATTCAAAGGTACCCTCGGTAATTGTGGAGTGCGGTTTTATTTCAAATATTAATGAAGCGAATTTGCTTAAAAATAAAGAGTATCAAAGAAAAATTGCCTATTCAATATTTATTGGATACTTAAATTATATGAATAAATGAGGTTAAGGATATGGCAAAAATTAAGAGTGTTTATATATGTAGTGAGTGCGGATATGAAAGTCCGAAATGGTTTGGCAAATGTCCCGGATGCGGTGAGTGGAATACCATGAATGAGGAAATTAAAAGTTCCCCTAAAACTGTTACGTCAACAAAAACAATAAGCAGTAAATATTCAACTCCTAAAACAATTAACGAGATTTCCACAAATGACGAGGAGCGGTTTGATACAGGCTTTGCCGAACTTAACCGAGTGCTTGGGGGCGGAATTGTAAAGGGAAGTCTGATTCTATTGGGCGGCGACCCGGGAATAGGTAAATCCACAATATTGATGCAGATTTGTCAGAAATTGACGGATATTAAGATACTGTATGTATCCGGTGAGGAATCTTTACGTCAACTTAAACTCAGAGCAAACAGATTAGGCGTAAATAATGACAATCTATTGCTTATGACAGAAACCGACGTAGAGATAGTAACCGAGCAAATTAACAGCATAAAGCCTGATTTAGTTATGATTGATTCCATACAAACTATGGTTTTATCAGAATTGTCTTCATCGGCAGGAAGTATTACACAGGTACGTGAAAGCACTAATGTTATAATGCGGACAGCGAAAAATTTGGATATCCCTGTTGTTGTAGTTGGACACGTAAATAAAGAAGGTTCTATTGCAGGTCCAAAAGTCTTGGAACATATTGTAGATACAGTTTTATACTTTGAGGGAGATAAACAACTTTCCTGTAGAATTTTACGTGCAGTTAAAAACAGATATGGTTCAACTAACGAAATCGGTGTGTTTGAGATGACAGATAAAGGACTTACAGAGGTGGAAAATCCTTCCCAAATGCTTTTATCAGGCAGACCCACAAACGTTTCAGGTACTTGCGTAACCTGTTCATTAGAAGGTACAAGACCAATATTGGTTGAAGTTCAGGGACTTGCTACTCAATCAGGTTACGGCAATCCAAGGCGTATGTGCACAGGTTTTGACTATAACAGACTTGCCTTGCTTATTGCAGTTCTTGAAAAACGTGCCGGATATTATCTTTCTAATTATGATGCCTATGTAAATATTGTAGGCGGTTTCAGAATTTACGAACGTGCGGCTGATTTGGCAATTTGTATGGCGCTTGTAAGCAGTTTAAAGGATGAAAAAATTTCAGACAATGCCATAGCCTTTGGTGAAATTGGTTTGGCAGGAGAAATACGCTCTGTAACTCAGGCACAACAGAGAATAAACGAAGCCGTTAGACTTGGATTTACAAAGATAGTAATTCCTTATCACAATGCTAAAAACATAGACAACCAGGGCGTGGAAGTAATCGGAGTAAAAAATATAAGACAAGCATTTGAGGCGCTAATTGATTAACATAGTAATGTCAACTGAATTTCCAAATTTAGTTGATGAAGTAAAAAAATACGGCTTTAATGTAATACCCTCTGAAAATATTGATATTCTCCATAAATTTGAAAGCCGTCACGGAGATATGCAATGCCTGAAAATTAATGATACCTGCTTTGTTTTAAAAGAATGTAAATGCCTACAGGAAGAATTATCTGCTTATTGTGATAATATTTTAGTTACAGATAAGCCTATAGAAAAACTATATCCCAATAATATACTGCTAAATGCAGCATTTATTGATAATAAACTGTTTTGCAACACAAAAGTTATAGATGAATCTGTAAAAAGATATTGCAAAGAAAACTGCATTGAATTAGCCAATGTTAAGCAAGGCTACACAAAATGCTCAACTGCGATAATTGATGATTTATTTATTACCGCAGATGTGGGAATATTTAATTCTATGACAGCCAATGGGGTAGAAGGGTTGCTTATTAAAAGCGGAGATATTGATTTAAATGGAGTTGAGTACGGCTTTATAGGTGGGTGTTGTTTTTCAGACGGCGACAATGTGTACTTTACCGGAGATATTTTAAAGCACTCTGATGGAAAATTAATATGTGATTTTTTGCATAAGCATAGTAAAAATGTAATATGCCTCAGTAATGAAAAATTGTATGACATAGGCGGATTTGTTATTGTTTAATAGCAAGTCCGTTTTATTTATATATATAATATTACAGATAGTATAATTAACCCCCAATTATACAAAATTTGTTAAACCCCTGTGGAAAACCATAAAAATAGGGGATTTGAATTATACAAAATTTTTATTTCTCCACAAAACTTTTAACATACCTACATTGTAAGGGGATATATTCTGCACAAACAATTTTCAGTTTATTATATTACTTATGTTACGTCCTGTAACCGGAAATTTACGGATAATATACTATTAATTACTTTCTCAATGAAATATATTCATTTATATATGGAATTGAATTATTTGTACTTATAACCCTGAAATTTATACTTGCATAATCATATATTGTTAAAAATTTATTCAATAGAAATATTTTTGATGACCTTTGGTATGTTAAGAAAATTTGCATCAAAAAGAATTTTGGGAAAATGTTATTTTAAATTATGAATCAGAGCATACACATACGCAAAATAGAATAAATCAGGATTCAAAATATAATTGAAAAAAATTTTGAAATTAATTTATATTGTTCCATTTTGAATTATAATAACAGCAGTTATCTAATGTGAATATTATAATTGTATCAGCAGATAGTTTTTCAATATTTTATAATCACTTTATATTCAATTATATACTTCTGTTTTATTTTTTGTTATTTCTACCTATACTCTCTATTTATTTAGATATGCCCTATATACTCCCCTTAATTATACAAAATATTCATTTTGTATAATTATTCCTATATAGAAATATAACTCTCTCCCAATATGGTATAATGAGAAAAACAATTAATACGGTGATGTTATGGCTGTTAATTTTATGGACGATGCTCCGCAAATTATAAAAGACTTCCTGATGTATAAACAAAACATACAAGGTCGCAGTTCTAAAACTGTTGATGAATATTATATTGACTTAAGAACTTTCTTTAGGTACATAAATTTTTCAAGGAATTTGTGTGACGCATCAATTCCTTTTGAGGAAATTAAAATATCTAATGTAGATGCAGATTTAGTTTCTACCGTTACTTTACGTGAGGTTTATGAATTTCTTAACTATATTTTAAGAAATCGAGGCAATAACCAAGCTGCTCGAGCAAGGAAAACTTCTTCCCTACGTCAGTTTTATAAATATTTGGAAAAGAATAATATTATCTCAAACAATCCTATTAAGGAATTAGAGTCACCAAAGCAGAAAAAAAGTCTCCCAAAATATCTTACATTAGAACAGTCGATTGAACTATTGAATTCTGTTGAAGGACCTTATAAAGAACGTGATTACTGTATCCTTACCCTATTTTTAAACTGCGGATTGCGTTTATCTGAATTGTGTGGATTGAATTACAGCGATATTCGTACCGATAACACAATGCGAGTATTAGGTAAAGGCAATAAAGAACGTGTTGTTTACTTAAATTCTGCTTGTGTAAACGCATTAAAATCCTATATGGCTGTCAGACCTGTTGACGGATTAAAAGACAAAAAAGCCCTTTTTATCAGCAGAAATCACAACAGAATGTCCCCTAAAACCGTACAGGCTTTAGTGTATAAGTACTTGGAGAAAATCGGCTTAAGCAGTCAGGGATATTCATGCCATAAATTACGTCATACAGCGGCTACGTTAATGTATCAAACCGGTGACGTTGATATTCGTGTGTTAAAGGAAATATTAGGACACGAAAATTTAGGAACAACCGAAATTTACACTCACCTATCAAACAGACAACTCAAACAGGCTTCCGAAAAGAATCCGTTATCAAAAGTTAAACCGAAACAGTAAAAAGAATCCACCGTGTATATGCACGATGGATTCTTTCTTATTTGACTTTTACTTTTAAATATAATACAACATCTTTTATGAGATTGTTTAAATGAAAATATTTAATTATTTTTTTGGTAAATCAAATTCCGAAAAGTCAAAAGTTGCAAAATAGTCGCTTGGCTTTTCTGCTCTTCTGATTAACTTGTGACTTCCGTCCTCTTTGAACAGCACTTCTGCACTTCTTAATTTGCCGTTGTAGTTATAACCCATGGCAAATCCGTGAGCGCCTGCGTCGTGAATATAGATTAAATCACCCATATCAATCTTTGGCAACATTCTGTCAATGGCGAATTTATCGTTATTTTCACACAAACCGCCTGTAACGTCATACTTCTCTGTGCAAGGCTCATTTTCCTTGCCAAGTACAGTAATATGATGATAAGAGCCGTACATCGCAGGACGCATAAGGTTAGCGGCACAAGCATCTAAACCGATATATTCTTTATAAATGTGTTTTTGATGAATTGCTTTTGCAACAAGTGCGCCGTAAGGAGCAAGCATATATCGTCCAAGTTCTGTGTAAATTGCAACGTCGTCCATTCCGGCAGGAACAAGGATTTCCTCAAATTTCTTTCTAACACCCTCACCGATAATGGCAATATCGTTTTTCTGCTCCTCAGGTTTATAATCAACACCGATACCACCGGATAAATTGATAAACTTAATGTGTACTCCTGTTTTCTTTTGCAGACGTACAGCCAAGTTGAACAATATTCCTGCAAGTTCAGGATAATAACCGTTTGAAACAGTATTTGAGGCTAAAAATGCGTGAATACCAAACTCCTCGGCACCAGCCTCTTTCAGTTCGATAAACGCCTTTTCCATCTGTTCCTCAGTCATACCGTACTTTGAATCACCGGGAGTATCCATTACCTGAACCTTGTCCTCGCTGTCGGACATTTTAAATACACCGCCGGGATTATATCTACAGCAAATTGTCTTTGGAACACCGCATACCTTTTTGATAAACTCAACGTGAGTATAATCGTCCAAGTTAATATTAGCACCCATTTCATATGCTTTTTTCATATCCTCAACAGGTGTAACGTTGGAACTGAACATTATATCGGTACCTGTAATTCCACAAGCCTCGCATAACTGTAATTCTGTGTAAGAGGAGCAGTCCATACCGCAACCCTCTTCCTGCAAAATTTTCATAATATAAGGATTCGGAGTGGCTTTTACAGCAAAATACTCCTTATAACCCTTATTCCAACTAAAGGCCTTATTTAATGCTCTTGCGTTCTCCCTTATCCCCTTTTCATCATACACGTGAAAAGGGGTAGGAATATCCTTGATAATATCCTGTGCTTGTTGCAGTGTTAAAAACGGATGCTTTTCCATTTCTTATTCCCCCTCATATTCCGTTAAATATTCATCAACATAATTCTTTATTGTGTTTATTATTGAATCAGCACCCTCGCCTGTTTGTGCTGAAAATTCAAATAATTTAATACCGCTGAATTGCTTTAAGGTTTCCCCTATCATAACTAAATTTTTAGTTTGTTCGGACTTTTTTAACTTGTCCTTTTTTGTAAGTACAACAATATAAGGAAATCCGTTAGAGTGCAGAAAGTCAATCATAGCAATATCGTCGGCAGTTGGTTTATGGCGCATATCTATAAGTTGCACCACTAAACAAAAGGCTCTTTCCTGTGCAAAGTAACCCTCCATTAATTCAGACCATCTTTGCTTTTCGTACTTACTGACCTTTGCGTATCCATATCCGGGCAGGTCAACTAGGTGAAAATTATCAACCTCAAAAAAGTTAATTGTACCTGTTTTTCCCGGTTTGGAACTTGTCTTTGCCAAGGTTTTTCTGTTGGTTAATTTGTTAATAAGTGAAGATTTGCCTACGTTACTTCTGCCTGAAAAAATTATTTCAGGTTTGGTAGATTCAGGTAACTGACTGCTTGTACCACAGGCAAACTTAAATTCCGCTTTAGTAAAATTCATAGCACACCTACTGTCTTATGTTTGGACTATTTTTACTATCCGACTTGGTTATAAGCAAACTGTCATACTTTTTCTTCGGAATAATAAAGTCGTCTGTAGCATCAACAATAACCTCTTTAAATGACTCAACAGGGAGAAATTCTATGTTATCCAGTACAACCTTGTCAAATTCGGATAAATCAGGTAAATTTGCTTTAGGTATATATACTTTCTTAACGCCAGACTTGTAAGCTGCCATAGACTTTTCCTTTAATCCGCCTATTTGCAAAACTCTGCCCCTTAATGTAATTTCACCTGTCATTGCAATATCACGTTTAACAGGTCGCATAGTAAGAGCAGAATAAATTGCGGTAGTCATTGTTATTCCTGCTGATGGGCCGTCTTTTGGAATTGCTCCCTCAGGTGCGTGGATATGTATATCGTATTTCTTATAAAAATCAGGATTGATGCCAAGTTCCTTACTGTGGGCTCTGATACAGGAAATTGCAGTTTTTGCGCTTTCCTGCATAACATCACCTAAAGAGCCTGTTAAGATTATTTTGCCGTCACCGGGCATAATTGCAACCTCAATAGGTAGCAAAGTGCCGCCTACGGAAGTCCACGCAAGGCCGTTTACCAAACCCACTTCGTTTTTCTTTTCAATACTTTCAAGAGTATATTTCTTAATCCCTAAATATTCAGACAGATTTTTGTCGGAAATGCTGAAGTTTTCAGATTCTTTGTCAATATACTTGACTGCAACTTTTCTCAAAACCTTTGCAATAGTTCTTTCAAGTGTTCTGACACCTGCTTCTTTAGTATAGTAATCAATAATTGAATAGACGCATTTATTAGAAAACTTCACAATTTTGCCGTTAAGTCCACATTCCTTTATTTGTTTGGGAATAAGGTGCTTTTTAGCAATTTGGAACTTTTCTTCACGAGTATAACTGTCTAATTCAATGATTTCCATTCTGTCATACAAAGCAGGCGGAATAAGTGAAGCGTCGTTAGCGGTAGTGATGAAAATTACTTTAGATAAATCAAAAGGTATATCTATGTAATGATCTACAAAACTATTGTTTTGCTCACCGTCTAATACCTCAAGTAACGCAGATGCCGGGTCGCCCTTATAATCCGAACTTACCTTATCAATTTCATCAAGTACTAAAACAGGATTATTTGAACCTGCTGTCTTAATTGCATTGATAATTTTACCGGGCATAGAGCCAATGTATGTACGTCTATGTCCTCTGATTTCGGCTTCATCATGGACACCGCCCAGAGCAATCCTTGCAGTTTTTCTGCCGATAGCCTCTGCTACAGATTGTGCAATAGAAGTTTTGCCCACTCCGGGAGGGCCTACAAGACAGATAATATTGCCCTTTGTATTTTGATTGAGCATATATACGGCTAACTGCTCTACAATTCTTTCCTTAACTTTGTCAAGACCATAGTGGTGCTTGTCCAAAGTTTTTCTGATTGTTGATAAATCAAAACTGTCCTGAGTAGATATATTCCAAGGTAAATCCAATACATTATCAAGATATGCTCTTATTACAGACACTTCTTGACTGCCAAAAGGCATACGTGCAAGTTTTTTGCACTCTTTTAATAATGTGTCCTCAGATTTTTCAGGAAGGTGCAGAGCAAGGATTTTATCCCTGTAATTATCGGCATCACTTGTAGGATTATCGTCCTCTCCTAATTCTGCCTCGATAATATTTTTCTGTTCTCTTAAAAAGTATTCCCTCTGCCCTTTATCAATCTTTTCACGGGTTTTTTCGCTTATTTCGTTTTCAATTTCAAGAATATACATTTCCTCTGACAGTAATTCTATCAGATATTCCAATCTGTCTGTTATAGGAATTGTATTTAATATACTTTGTTTATCCTGATAATCAAGGTTAATATTTGCCGTAATGAAATCTGCTAACTCTCCGCCGTTTTTACAAAGAGCAACTTTGAATAATATATCAGCCGGCATTTTTGGTGCAAGACGTGTGTAATTTTCAAACAATGCCTTTAATTGGCGAATTAATGCTATTTCGTGAGCCGTTTGACTTTCACATTCCTCGTCAACTTTTTCAACTTTTGCAAATATACATTTCTCGTTTTCAACACATTCTGAAATATAGGCTCTGTATAAACCTTCAACAATTACCCTTGTAACATCATCAGGTTGCTTTAAAACCTGCACAATTTTTGCAACAACGCCGACTGAATATAAATCATCCCTCTTTGGATCCTTTACAGTAGCGTTCTTTTGGGCAACTAAAAAAACGTATTGATCCTGTTTCATTGCAAAATTAATTGCATTTTTAGATTTTTTTCTGCCCACATCAAAGTGCAGAACAGTTTTTGGAAAAACAACCAAGCCACGTAACGGTAAGACTGGCATATTTAAACTCGTGGCATTATCTATATTCATAAATTAACTCCCTAAAATCCAAATGCTGTAGTGCAAAATTCAACGTTGAATCTGCATTACAGCAATGAAAATATTTGCTTATGATACTTCCTCAGCCTCAATAATATTAGAAGACCTTTTTGCCTTTTTAGGTTTTTTATTATTACGTTCAATCAAAGGTTTTGTCTTTTTATTTACAACATCAGCGTCAATTACGATTCTGTCTATTGTATTATCGGAAGGTGTTTCAAACATCAATTCGGTTAAAAGGTTTTCCATTATACCTCTTAAACCTCTTGCGCCTGTTTTTTGCTCTTTTGCCATAACAGCAACAGCCTTTAATGCGTCCTCTGTAAATACTATTTCTACACCATCCAAAGCAAAAAGTTTTGTGTATTGCTTAACCAAGGAATTTTTCGGCTCTGTTAAAATCCTTACAAGCGATTCTTCATCTAAGCCGTTTAATGCGGTAATAACAGGTATTCTGCCCACCAATTCAGGAATTAATCCGAATTTTACAAGGTCATGAGCAACTACTTCACTCATCCAACCTGTTTCATCAAGGACTGTTTTTTCCTGAACATTTGCGCCAAATCCAACGATAGACGAACCTTTGCGCTTCTCAACGATTTTTTCCAAACCGTCAAAAGCACCGCCACATATGAACAGAATATTCTTTGTGTTTATCTGCAAAAATTCCTGTTGAGGATGTTTTCTGCCCCCCTGTGGAGGTACGTTTGAAACAGTACCTTCAAGAATTTTAAGCAAAGCCTGCTGAACACCCTCGCCTGATACATCTCTTGTAATGGAGGGGTTTTCGGATTTACGTGAAATCTTATCAATTTCATCAATATATATAATTCCGCGCTCTGCTTTTTGAATATCAAAATCAGCCGCTTGAATAAGTTTTAACAAAATGTTTTCAACGTCCTCTCCTACATAACCTGCCTCGGTTAAGGTTGTAGCATCTGCAATTGCAAATGGTACATCCAAGGCTGTGGCCAATGTTTGTGCAAGGAGAGTTTTACCTACGCCTGTAGGGCCTAAAAGCAATACGTTACTCTTGGCGAAGTCGATATCATCATCCATATTAAAAACTCTTTTGTAATGGTTGTATACCGCAACGCTCAAAGCCTTTTTTGCCTCATCCTGACCGATAACATATTCGTCAAGAATAGCCTTTATCTCAACAGGTTTCAGCAATCTTGTAACTTCAATGCTGTTATCTGACTTATCACCCTCAAAGTCTGCGTCTGTGCCGAACTCTTCTTCGTCAAGGATAGTCATACATAAATCAATACATTGATCGCAGATATATGCACCGTGTCCTTTTATTAGTCTGCCTACTAATTCCTGTGGTTTTCCGCAAAAAGAACAATAGATATCTTCAGATATTTTATTAGGCATAGGTTTACCTCACTTATCTTTTTTCAAACACCTTGTCAATCAAGCCGTATTCAAGTGCCTGTTGTGCTGTCATAAAGTTATCTCTGTTTGTATCACGTGCAATAACATCAACAGGCTGTCCTGTATTGGCAGCAAGAATTTCGTTTAATCTCTTTTTAATATCAAGGATATGTTTTGTGTGTATTTCCATATCGGTAGCCTGACCCTGTGCGCCGCCTGAAGGCTGGTGAATCATAATGTCAGCATTTGGCAGAGCATATCTCTTGCCCTTTGCACCTGCAGCAAGAAGAAACGCACCCATACTTGCCGCCATACCCATACAAATTGTTGATACATCACATTTGATATACTGCATTGTATCGTAGATAGCGAAACCGTCAGTAACCGAACCGCCGGGGCTGTTGATATATAAACTGATATCCTTTGTTGGGTCCTGTGCTTCCAAGTATAATAGCTGAGCAACTACAACACTTGCACTTGCGCTGTTTACCTCTTCTGTAAGCATAATAATTCTGTCGTTTAACAGACGAGAATATATGTCATATGAACGTTCACCACGATTAGTTTGTTCAACTACGTAAGGAACTAATGCCATAAGAATCATCCTTTCTATATAATAATAGGCAATTTAATTATATGTTATACAATTATTTTACTTTTGCGCTGTCCTTAACAATATTCATTGCTCTTTCAACTTTAATATCCTCTGCTAAACCTTCAGCAGGAACATATTTCTTGATTTCAGCAACTTCAGACTTGTAAGCCTCAGCCATTTTTTCATACTCTTTCTCAATATCCTCATCGGAAACTTCAATTTTTTCCTGACGAGCAATAGCCTCAAGAGCAAGTCTTAATTTTACTCTTGTTTCAGCCTGTGGCTTATACATAGCCTCAAGAGCCCCTGCTTCCATTCCTGTGTATTGACAATATGTTTTCAAGTCCATACCCTGTGAACGTAAGCGCATATCAAACTCGTTCATCATATCTCTGACTTCGTTATCAAACATAGCCTCAGGCACTTCATCTGTTACAAGTTCAACTAATTTTTCTGATAACTGATTATCAAAATCTTTCTCTGCTTCTGTCTTTAGTCTTTCTGCAACTTTTTCTTTCAGTTCAGCCTTATATTCCTCAACTGTATCCTTTTCTGAAACATCCTTTACGAAATCGTCGTCAACCTCAGGTAATTCCTTTGTTTTGATTTCGTGTAGTTTAATAGCGAACTGTGCAGCCTTTCCCTTTAGTTCCTCTGCGTGGTAATCCTCTGGGAAAGTAACGTCGATTACAAACTCCTCGCCAACGTTGTGACCTACAACAGCCTCTTCAAAGCCCGGAATAAAGTTGCCGTCACCTAATTTAAGGTTATAGTTTTCAGCCTTACCGCCATCAAAAGGAACACCGTCAACAGAACCGTCAAAGTCAATTACTACAACATCGCCGTTTTCTGCTGCTCTGTCCTCAACAGTTACCATTCTGCCGTTTCTCTCACGTACAGTTTGTAGTTCTTCCTCTACCATTTCGTCGGTTACTTCGGTAGATTTCTTCTCAACCTCTAAGCCTTTGTAACCCTCAACTGTGATTTCAGGAACAACAACTACTGTTGCTTTGAAAGTAAAGCCTTCCTCTGAAACTTCTGTACATTCAAGATTTTCAACTGTAACAATCTTAACTTCTGCCTCAACAGCAGCCTCTGTCAATGCGTCAGGATAGCAATCCTGCATAGCGTCATCATAAAATACCTCTTTGCCGTACATTTTTTCAATAATGTGCTTTGGAGCCTTACCTTTTCTGAAACCGGGCACATTAATGTTTTTTACCTGCTTTTTGTAAACTTTTAATGTAGCGGCTTTAAAGGTTTCTTTATCAACGGAAACCTCTAACTCAACCTTATTAGCGTCCTCTAATTTTGTTGATTTTACTAAACTCATTTGAAATTCCTCCATAATTTATTATTCTATAAAATAATTAACAAATATTAATGTGTTGGCTGATTATCTTACCAACTGTGGCATAAATCCAACACCGTCACAGGAAATCAGGCGAAAATCAATCCCTTTGTATTCCCCGTTTATACAACCTTTTATCATATTAGAACCATGAATATGACCGTAATAACACTTTTTAACATTATATTCATTTAACAAATCTATAATCTCTGTAGATTCAAGACTTCCGTAAACAGGTGGATAATGTAAAAAAACAATAAGTTTCTTATTGTGTTTTTTTCCGTCCTCCAAGGAAAGTTTCAGACGTCCCAATTCCCTGTTTAAAACAAGTCTGTCCTCATCGCTTGTGGACTCAATCAGCCAACCGCGAGTACCGCATACAGCAAATTCACCACATTCGAAACTGTTATTAAATAAAATATTGATAGTGTTAAAGTTGTTATCGCCTAGATACTTATTCATTTTTGTCTTTGTATCCCACCAATAATCGTGGTTGCCTTTAAGAAGTATCTTTTTTCCGGGAAGTGAATTAATATATTCAAAATCCTTTTTTGTATCGGTAAGTTTCATTGCCCAGGAAATATCACCGGCAATCACTACGGTATCATCATCGGTTATAATACTGTTCCAATTTTCAGTCAGCCTTGAAACATAATCATTCCAACCGCTGAAAATATCCATAGGCTTATCAGTTCCCAAAGATAAATGTAAATCTGCAATAGCAAATAAAGACATTAATCAACTCCCAATGTTTTTAAAACATATTCAGGCATTTCTTCGGATTTACATACATCGGAAAATCTTGATTTTTTATCTTTTAGTGATAATAATGGTTTCGGAACCTCTGTGTTTGATACTTTGTTAAGCATATCTACCATATCAAATTCATTTTCAGGAAGTTTTTCACCATCATTGATGGCTGATAAAACAGCGTTAGAGAATTTATACGGACTTGCTGTAGAAGCAAGGACAGTAGGTGTTTTATCATTTGTTTCCTGAACGTATTTATCATACACAGCAACTGCTACTGCTGTATGTGTATCGCAGAGATAACCCTCGTCCTTAAACATTTTTGATATTGTTTTTTGAGTGTTATCGTCGTCACAATATCCGCCGTAGAACAGTTCTTTGATTTTGGATTTGACTTCATCGTTGACAGAATATTTACCTTCCGTTTTTAACTTTGTCATCCATTCTTTAGTTAATACATCATTGTCCCCTGATAATTTATACAACAATCTTTCAAGGTTTGAAGATACAAGAATATCCATAGATGGTGAAATAGTTGTATAGAAATTACGGTTTTTATCGTAAACACCTGTGTTGATAAAATCTGTAAGCACGTTATTTGAGTTAGACGCACAGATAAACTTATTAATCGGTAATCCCATACACATAGCATAATAGGAAGCGAGGATATTTCCGAAGTTACCTGTAGGAACTACAACGTTAATTTTATCACCCAACTTTATTTTACCTGTGTTTACAAGGTCACAATAGGAAGATACATAGTAAACAATCTGCGGTAACAGTCTGCCCCAGTTGATTGAGTTGGCAGAACTAAACAGCATATTGTTAGCCTCGAGTTTTTCAGCAATTTCAGGAGTAGTAAAAATTTTCTTTACACCTGTCTGGGCGTCATCAAAGTTACCTTCAATAGCGCATACATTTACATTTGCACCCTCTTGAGTATTCATCTGATGTCTTTGCATTGGGCTGACACCGTCAACCGGATAGAATACTAAAATTTTAGTATGGTCGACATCCTTAAAGCCCTCAAGAGCCGCTTTACCGGTATCACCGGAAGTTGCTACAAGAATTACAGCGTCTTTATCTTTATATGTCTTATTTAGTGACTTTGTAAGGAAATGAGGCAAAATCTGTAAAGCCATATCCTTAAAAGCACAGGTTGGGCCGTGCCAAAGTTCCAAAATATTAATCTCATTACCGTTATAGTTTTTGCAACAAAGAGGTGCAGGATTTTCACCGCCGAATTTTTCTGACGCATATGCTTTGTCAACGCAGTCAGAAATTTCCTCTTGTGTAAAATCTGTTAAGTAGTCTGCAAAAATTTTCTTTGCTCTTCCCTTATAATCAAGTTTTAACAACTCATTAAAGGTTGCCTCATCATATGTAGGAAATTCCTGAGGAACAAACAAACCTCCGTCTTTGGAGATACCCTGAGCAATCGCCTGTGCGGCTGAAACTACTTCATTTTTGTTTTCTGTGCTATTGTATAACATGAAATCTTCCTTTCGCTAACATTATACGACGTAATATTATATCAAAAAACCTACTATTTGTCAAAGTTTTCACAAAAATTTAACGCATTTTTAAAGAATATTTTTTCAACTAATGATTCGCTGTAATTTTCTTTTAGAAAAAGTTGATAAATTTCCTCATAAGCGCTTATATTTTTTATATCTTCAGTAAGATTGCAGCCGTCAAAATCACCGCCAAGGGATATACAGTTCTCTCCCCCAAGGGACAGAAAATGCTCAACGTGTCTTAATATATCGTATTTTGACGCTTTATCAGGCTCGATGTTAAGAAAATCTCTATATAGATTTATTCCCACAATTCCGCCTTTCTTAACTATTGTTGAAAATTGGCTGTCTGTTAAGTTGCGTTTATGATTAGTAATCGCACGTGAATTAGAGTGGGTTGCAACTATAGGTTTTGTTGAATACATAACAATGTCATTGAACAATCTGTCACTTGTGTGGGATACATCAATAAAAATATTGTTATTATCCAATTCCCTAATAACCTCTATACCAAAGGGAGTGATGCCGTTTGAGTGCGTAACCATTGCACCTGCGCCAAGTTCATTTCTGCCGTTCCAAGTAAGGGTTACAAATTTTACACCGAAATCCACAAACAACTTAATATTATCAATGTTTCCTGCAAGAACAGAGGCGTTCTCGACAGTAAATATTGCACCTTTCAGTTTATTGTCTACAACATATTTAACATCATTATAATTCCTAATAAGAATTATATCGTATTTTTCACATTGTTCCTTTAATTTTGAATATGCCTTTTTAAACATATCAGTGGCTAATTTCCCACGAATTTCCTCCGGAACACATATTGCAAAACATTGAATATACGGACTGAAATGAGAAATTTTATCAATGCTTATGTGTAATCTTTTATCGTTTAATTCAATGTTGTTGGCTAAACATTCGTAAATGGTATCACAATGTAAATCAAAAAGTTGCATAACCCTTATTCTCCTGGAAAAAAGCGTTTTCAAAATAATTTACGGATTTCTTACCCTTCGAATCGTAAAGAACTTCTGCTATATCAAATCTCGGCTGTTTAACGGTCACATTGTTTTTCAGGTATAAACAGGCAGTTTTTAAAATTCGCTGTTGCTTATAGTAATCAACATATTCTCTCGGTTCAAGGATTTGTCCGTATGCACGAGTTTTAACCTCTACAAAAATTATAAAATCTTTGTCCTCTGCAATAACGTCAATTTCACCGCATTTACAGGAATAATTAGTATCAACAATTTTAAACTTATGTTTTTTTAAATATTTTATGACGGTTTTTTCGCCGTCATTTCCGATTGTTTTATTTTTATTCATAATAATTACTTGAGAATTTTTTTCAGAAAACTTATTCTGTGAATTTCACATGGGCCGTATTGTTTAATTGCGTCTGTATGTAGTTTCGTACCGTATCCTTTATGCTTTTCAAATCCGTACTCAGGATATTTTTTAGCGTAATCATAACACAATCTATCCCTGCTTACTTTAGCCAATATGGACGCAGCGGCAATAGACATAGAATTTGCGTCACCTTTTACAATGTATTCGCAGGGTATATCAAGAGGCGGTAATCTGTTTCCGTCTATCATCGCATAATCTGCCTTAATTTCCAGTCCCTCAACTGCCCTTTTCATAGCAATCATAGTAGCGTTTAGGATATTTAATTCTTCAATTTCATCAACAGTTGCAAAAGCAATAGAATATGCAAGTGCTTTTTCCTTAATAACGTCAAAAAGCATTTCCCTTTTCTTTTCGGAGAGTTTCTTTGAATCGTTAACTCCTTCGATAATCATATCATCAGGTAATATTACAGCGGCAGCGCATACAGGCCCAGCCAGAGGTCCTCTGCCTGCTTCATCTACTCCGCAAATATATTTAAAACCTTTCTCCCTTGCTGACTTTTCATACTGTAACCAATCCATTATAAATCCTCCGGAAATTCAAGTGTAATCTTACCAAATTTGCCGTTTCTGTATTCATCAAGTAACATAGTAGATGCGCGAAGTGTATCAATTTCACCGCCTGAAATAACCATACCACGTTTTCTGCCGATAATCTTTAAAAGTTCATATCCGTCATTTTCATCGAGTATGTCTTTAGTAATTTTAAATCTCTCTAAGAATTCATCAGGAGTATCCTTTTTAAATGATTCGAGCAAGTCTATGGCAAGTAATTCAATATCTAAAATGTTGTCCTTAATAGCGCCGGTAAACGCCAAATGCTGACCTACCCTCTCATCGTCAAATTTCGGCCACAAAATACCGGGAGTGTCTAACATTTCTAAATCTTTTGCTATAGTGTACCATTGATTGCCACGAGTAACCCCGGGTCTGTCCTCAACCTTGGCTTTAATCTGTTTTCCTATTTTGTTAATAAATGACGATTTACCAACATTGGGAATACCTACTATCATAACTCTTAATACAGGATTTACAATACCCTTATCTTTAAGCGCATTATATTTTGCGGATAGTATTTTTCTTACGGCAGGGGCAAATTGATTAAGTCCCTTACCGCTTTTACAGTCAACAGGTAAAGCGACGATGTTATTATCGGCATAATATTTTATCCAGGCATCTGTTCCCTTTTTACTTGCTTTGTCGCATTTATTCAATAAAACGAGTTTAGGTTTATCTTGAATTATATTCTGTAAATCAGGATTTCTACTGCTGACAGGTATCCTTGCGTCAAGAATTTCAACAACTAAGTCAATAAGTTTCAGAGAACTTTGAATTTGCCTTTTGGTTTTTGTCATATGACCGGGATACCATTGAATATTCTGATTATTCCCCATAAGAATTATCCTTTCTGTTATTTTATCAATTCAATCAATAATTTAGTTATTTCCATATATAAAGCAAAACTCACACCTATTATAAAACAGATGTGAGCAATTAACAAGTTATTTTTAGAAAAGCGTTTTTGCATCATTAAAAGGAAATACTACAAGTTGTGCTTTTCCGATAATATCCATTTCATCAATCAGTCCAATGGTAGTAGAACGACTGTCAAGGGATACAGTTCGGTTGTCACCCATTACAAAGACTTTCCCCTCCGGTATAACTTTGGGGATAACACCGCCTTTGTCAAGAGTTTGACCCTGTGTATATGGCTCGTCAATAACCTTGCCGTCAACTGTGACAGTTTGTTTTTCAAAGTCAATATCAAGGGTCTGACCCTCGGTGGCAATTACTCTCTTAATGATAGGGTCTGCGTATTGAGCACCGTGACTTATTACAACAATATCCCCGTCCTTAGGGGTATACATAAAATTGGTAATAATTACCTTATCACCGCTTTTAAGTGTTTGTAACATTGACGGACCTTTTACATCAACTAATCTAACAAAAAATGTCAGCAACACAACAACGATAGCAATAGCAAAAATCATTGAATGTACCCATTCATAAACATAGTTAGTACCGTTTGACTTGATTAGGTGCATAGTTTTTCCGTTTTTTGCAGAATTGCTGTTATTGTCAAAGCCGTTTGTTTTTGTATCTTTGGATTTTTTCTTATCAATACTCATAGTAAGCACCTTTGTATAAGTAAAAAAGGGACTGAAAAGTCCCCTTAGTTTACATTAGATTAATTCTTTAACCTTGGCAGCCTTACCAACACGGTCACGTAGATAGTAGAGTTTTGCTCTTCTAACTTTACCACGACGGATAACCTGAACATCCTTAACGTTAGGTGAGTGAACAGGGAATACTCTTTCAACACCAACACCGTAAGCAACACGTCTTACTGTAAATGTTTCAGCAACGCCGGAACCTTTCTTTGCGATAACTGTGCCTTCGAACATCTGGATTCTTTCTCTCTGACCTTCACGGATATTAACTGATACTTTTACTGTATCACCAATATTAAACTGTGGAAGCTCGTTCTTTAAAGAATCAGAAGCCATTGTTTTTACTGCGTCCATCTTTAATCCTCCTAAAAAATTTCAGATATTCGTGCAATAAATGCAGAGGACTATCCGCTTCAAATTGCGACAAAAGTCGTTTATTGAACCCCATTGCAAAGCAACGGTATCCAAATGCTTAAATATAATACCACATTATAATAAAAAATGCAAGTATTTTTTTACTAAAAAGAAATTTATTTACTTATGTTCTCTAATTTTGCTAAATACTCTGTAAAGTAATCAGGTAAATCGGAAGTAAATTCCATATATTTCTCGGTACGGGGATGTATAAAACCGATTTTTCTTGCGTGTAAGCATTGACCTGTGAAATTTACCTTTTCAGATTTAACGCCATACACGTCGTCACCGGATACAGGATGCCCTAAATACGCCATATGCACCCTAATCTGATGAGTTCTGCCTGTTTCCAAAATGCACTTTATATGGGTATATCCTTTATATCTCTTTATTACCTCGTAGTGTGTAACTGCGTTCTTTGAATTTTTTTCAGTTACTGTCATTCGTTTTCTGTCAACGTGATGTCTGCCGATAGGAGCATCAACAGTACCTTTATCGTTTTTCAAATTCCCATAAACTATAGCCTCATATTCCCTTGTGAAACTATGTTCTTTAATCTGTTCAGACAAGTGTTTGTGGGCAAAATCGTTTTTCGCTACAATCAACAGACCGCTTGTGTTTTTATCAATTCTGTGAACTATCCCCGGTCGCATAACACCGTTAATACCGGATAAACTGTCGCCGCAATGATACAGCAAAGCATTTACAAGGGTACCCTCATAATTACCGACAGCAGGGTGAACTACCATTCCCTTTGGTTTATTCACTACAAGTAAATCCTCGTCCTCGTATACAATATCAAGCGGAATATTCTCTGCTTTGGCTTCGTATTCCACAGGTTCAGGGATATTGACTGTTATTGAATCACCCTGTTTGAGTTTGTAATTCTTTGTAGTTTCAGCGCCGTTCACTAAAACATTATTACATTCAATTAGGTTTACAACAGCACTTCGTGTAGTATTTTCTATAGAGTTAGATAAAAACTTATCTATTCTCTCCCCTACGTTTAAATTATCAATAACAAAGTTATACTCATTCATTGATAGATTTTTCCTTTTTAGTGAAATCCGACATAAACAGTATATAGATAACTAACAACACCGCGCCTATAGTTATGCAATAATCGGCAAAATTACAAACAGGAGGGAAAAAACTGATGCTTAAATAATCAACCACATAGCCGAGGAAAATCCTGTCTATTAAGTTTCCTATTCCGCCGCCGATTATTAATACCACGGAAGTTAAAAACAGTTTGTTACTAATTCTCTTTTTGAACAGTATATAGATTAAAAATGCTGTTATTATAATGGTGAAGGTAATGAAAATCCACCTTGCATCAGCCAACATTCCAAATGCTGCACCTTTGTTTTCAACATAGGTCAAACTAAATAGATTAGGAATTATCTCGGTGGGATTTGTTTTATCCAGAAAATTTACAACAAGATATTTCAAAACCTGGTCAATTACTGCCACTAAAACCGCCAATCCAAGCACAATATATGGCATATATATCAACTCCGTATAATACAAATCGGTGTATCAATTAAGTTACACCGATATTGTAAATAATTATTCTAATATTTTACAGCAACGGTCACAAAGTGTAGGATGAACATTATTCATACCGACAGTTCTGCTGATAGACCAACATCTCTCACACTTTTCGCCCTCTGCTTTTTCTACTGTGATTTTAAGGTCACCGTCACCCTCGCAAATCTCTACCTCTGAAACGATTAATGCAGGTTTGATTTCCTTGGAAATACTGTTAAGGAATTCAAGATATTCACCTGATGCAGTAAGAGTAACCTTTGCCTCAAGAGAACCTTTGATAGTTTTATCTTTAACCAGTACTTCAATTTCTCTCTTAACATCATCCCTTAACTTATGGATTTTCTCCCAAGTTTCCATAAAGTCATCGGAAACGTCAACAGAAATCTGTTCAGGCATACTGTTGAAAATGATAGATTCTACATCGTCAGTATCTTTATGAGGCATATATTTCCAAATCTCGTCTGAAGTGTATGCAAGAATAGGGCTGATCATTCTTGTCATAGCGTCAAGAATCATATAGATAGTAGTCTGTGCTGCTTTTCTCTCAATGCTGTCCTTCTTTTCTGTGTAAAGTCTATCCTTTAAAACATCAAGATAGAAGTTAGACATATCAACAACACAGAAGTTATAAATGCTGTGATATACCTGATGGAATTCAAAGTTATCATAAGCATTTGCAACCTTTTCAATAAGGTTGTTCAAAGTCTTAACAGCCCATTTATCAATTTCCATTAAGTCATTTGGAGCAACCATATCCTCGTTAGGATTGAAGTCGTCAAGGTTTCCGAGAATGTATCTTGCAGTATTTCTGATTTTTCTGTATGATTCGGAAATCTGCTTTAGAATATCGTTGGAAATATGAACGTCGCTTTGATAGTCGGTAGATGCTACCCAAAGTCTTAATACGTCTGCGCCATACTGTTTTGTAACGTCCTGAGGGCTGATACCATTTCCAAGAGATTTACTCATTTTTCTTGACTCATCATCAAGAATCATACCATGAGTAAGTACTGTTTTGTATGGAGCAGTACCTGTAGTAGCAACTGCGGTTAATAGTGAAGATTGGAACCAACCTCTGTACTGGTCATTACCCTCTAAATATAAGTCGGCAGGATATGTTAAATTATTTCTCTTTTTAACTACTGCAGTATGGGATGAACCGCTGTCAAACCACACATCCATAATATCCTTTTCTTTTTCAAAATCTGTGCAACCGCATTTTTTACATTTTGTACCTGTCGGCAAAATTTCAGCGGCAGAGTGATTGTACCATGCGTTTGAGCCTTCTTTTTCAAATAAGTCGGCAACAGCAAACATTGCGTCCCTATCAATATGAGCCTCTCCGCACTCTTTACAGAAGAAAATAGGAATAGGAACACCCCATTTTCTCTGACGTGAAATACACCAATCCTTACGTTCTTTTACCATTGATGTAATTCTGTCCTGACCCCAAGACGGTACCCACTTAACGCTGTTGATTGCCTCAACTGCCTTATCCTTAAAGTCATCTACGGAGCAGAACCATTGGTCGGTGGCTCTGAATAAAATAGGAGTTTTACATCTCCAACAGTGTGGATATTGGTGGATAATCTTTTTCAGAGCAAATAAGTAATTATTCTCGTCAAGATAAATTGCGATTTTTTTATTTGCCTCATCGGTAGTCAAGCCTGCAAACTGACCTGCTTCTTCGGTTAGTACGCCGTTGGAATCTACAGGACAGATAACAGGAATTTCAGGATAATTCTGACATACATTGTAGTCGTCAACACCATGACCCGGTGCTGTATGAACGCAGCCTGTACCGCTTTCAAGAGTAACGTGCTCACCCACAATTACAAGGGACTCTCTGTCCAAGAAAGGATGTGCAGTTTTAATGTACTCAAGTTCACTGCCCTTTACTGTGGCAACAACTTCATAATCTGTAATTTCAGCAACATTCATAGCAGATTCATATAAATCTGTAGCCATTACAAGATATTCGTCACCGGTTTTAATGATTGAATATTCAAATCTCGGTCCTACGCAAATTGCAACATTGGCAGGTAAAGTCCAAGTAGTTGTTGTCCAAATTACGAACTTAACTTTTGATGGGTCAATTCCCATATTTGAGAAAACGCCTTTGTCATCAGTTACATTAAATTTAACGTAAATTGAGTGGCATGGATCTTCGGCATATTCAATTTCAGCCTCTGCAAGAGCAGTTTTACATTCAGGACACCAATAAACCGGCTTTAGACCCTTATAGATATATCCCTTTGTAGCCATTTCGGCAAAAACTCTAATCTGTTCAGCCTCAAACTCGTGCTTTAGTGTAATGTAAGGATTATCCCATTCACCGATAATTCCCAATCTCTTGAACTGATTACGCTGATCGTCAATGTATCCGTT
>JAQXSC010000110.1 GCA_029218825.1 Oscillospiraceae bacterium
TTCAGCAGGTAAAATCAGCAGGGGTATTATAGAAAACGCAGTTACTGTTGAAGATATTGTAAAGGTATGCAAAGGGGCTAATGATGACTAAAAGGATAATAAAATACATATTGATTTTTGCCCTTATCCCATTGTTAATCGTTGGTGGAGTTATAGCCTTCGGCAACAGAAGTTATACCTTTGTATCAATGCTGATTGCCCTTTTAGGATGTGTACCCTTTTTCTTAACCTTTGAAAAATCACCGCACAACACAAGGAAAATAGTAATACTTGCGGTTATGACAGCCTTATCGGTGGCAGGTAGATTTGTTTTTGCACCCTTGCCTTTTTTCAAGCCTGTAACCGCAATGGTGATAATCTCTGCTATGTATTTCGGCAGCGAGTTTGGATTTATGGTAGGCTCTTTATCGGCGGTAATTTCAAACTTCTATTTCGGCCAAGGCCCTTGGACTCCTTTTCAAATGTTTTGCTGGGGTATAATCGGCTTTATAGCAGGACTTTTGTCCAATCAACTTTTACGCAGTAAGATAATTTTAGTGCTGTACGGCATATTTTCAGGGATAATCTACTCGCTTATTATGGATATCTGGACTACATTGTGGGCTGACGGTGTGTTTAATATATCACGTTTCACAGCCTCGGTGTTAAGTTCTTTACCGATTATAGGGATATATGTTGTATCAAATATTGTGTTTTTACTGTTGTTAGTACCTCTGTTGAGCAAAAAAATACTCCGTATTAAAACAAAATACGGAATATGACAAAATACCCTATATTTGTCTATTGATTGAATTATCTCACAGTGCTATAATATGCATAGGTGATAATATGGAGAAATTAAAAAACAGATATACATTAGGAGAAGAAATTTTCAACGCAGTTACCCACGGAGTAGGTGCATTACTTTCAGTGGGCGGAACTGCTGTGTTGATTGTATTTTCCGTAATTTACAGTGACGCTTGGTCGGTGGTAGGCTCGTCAATATACGGCGGAAGTTTGATAATGCTTTATATTATGAGTACTCTCTACCATGCAATTACCAACGAAAAAGCAAAAAGATTTTTCCGCATAATGGATCATACAAATATATTCTTTCTGATTGCAGGAACATACACTCCTATTACAATTTCAATTTTGCGTGGAGTATATGGCTGGATATTATTCGGCGTTGTATGGGCAGCGGCGATTTTAGGCATTGTGTTTAATTCCATTGACTTAAAAAAGTACAGCAAACCCTCTGTAGTTTGTTATATCGCTATGGGCTGGGTAGTGATATTCGCTATTAAACCTTTGCTTGAAATTATGAATCTATTTTGCTTTATGCTGATTGTAGCAGGCGGAGTATTATACACACTTGGAGTAGTGTTTTACGCAATAAAAAAGGTAAAGTATTTCCACTCTGTATGGCACATATTCACCGTATTAGGCAGTGCCTGTCACTATTTTGGAATACTGTTCACCATAATGGAAATGTAACCTTGCGTCTATATAAATTAAAATTCTGATAAAGAAAAAAGAGCAGATTTTCATCTGCTCTTAAATACTATTCCGATTGCTTATTTAATAATCTCACCGTAAACTGTACCGCCCAATGCAGCAGCATTTGATTCATCAGTATCAATGTGCATAGCGGCAGCATATGTAGGATGAACACGAACTACAACATCGCCGAAGATTGTTTCACGGTTACCCGGCTCGCCAACCTTAACGGAAACGATTTGCTTGTCCTCAAGACCCATTTCCTTTGCGTCGTCAGGAGTTAAGTGAATGTGTCTTTTAGCAGCAATAACACCGCATGGAATTTCGCACTCGCCTGCAGGGCCAACTAATTTACAACCCGGTGTACCCTCAATGTTGCCTGACTCACGAATAGGAGCAGCAATACCTAACTTACGAGCGTCAGTTAAGGAAATCTCAACCTGAGTGTCTTTACGCTCAGGGCCTAAAATTGACATTGTCATTTCACCGCGAGGGCCTACTACAGTAACCTTTTCAACACAAGCGAACTGACCGGGCTGGGAAAGGTCTTTCTTATTTGTTAATTTTGCGTCTTTACCAAAAAGAGTTTCCAAAACCTCTTTTGATACGTGAACGTGATGAGCAGAAGTTTCTACCATTACTTTCATTTTAATTACCACCAATCTAATATATTTGCCTTTAGGCTATGATAATATTTTACTACTTTGCTTTAAAAAATTCAACCTGTTTTATTAAAAGGAGGATATTTTGTACGATAATTTTGCAGAATTGGAAAAAGAATGTAATAAATGCAGTAAATGTGAACTTTGCAAAACAAGGCATAATGTTGTATTCGGCGTAGGAAATACCAATGCAGAAGTAATGTTCATCGGTGAAGGACCCGGAGAAAACGAGGATTTACAGGGTGAGCCATTTGTAGGACGTGGGGGACAGCTCCTTGACAAAATGCTGTGTGCAGTAGATTTAGACAGAAAAAAGAATATCTACATAGCAAATATCGTAAAATGCCGACCGCCACACAATCGCGACCCAAAGCCTGAGGAACAGGAAATGTGCATAGATTGGCTGAGAAATCAAGTAAAACTTATTAAACCGAAAATAATCGTATGTCTGGGCAGAATTGCAGCCTTGAAAATCATTCGCCCTGATTTTAAAATCACCAAAGAGCACGGTGTGTTTATCAAAAAGGGCAATGTTGAGATGATGGCAATGTACCACCCTGCGGCAGTATTGCGTGACCCAAGGAAAAAAGAGGACGCTTTCCAAGACTTCTTGACCTTGCGTGAAAAGATAAAAGAAATCTGCCCCAATACATATAAATAATAAACAAATAAAGCCTCCCTTTACACAAGGGAGGCAAATTTATACATAAATATCAATTAACACCTAATAACTCTTTAGATGCAATTTCAAGTTTATCTGTAACAACCTGTGCGTCATTCTTGTCTTTACCTACAGCCGTCAGGTAAATCTTAATCTTTGGCTCTGTACCGCTTGGACGGATAATAACCATATTGTCGTTTTCAAGATTTAACTGAATTACATTTGATTTAGGCAGGTTGATTACAGTTTCGGTATTGTTAACAACATCTTTTTCAACACTTAGTTTGTAGTCGGCAGTTTTTACTACCTTGTAACCGGCAATTTCCTTTGGCATATTCTCTCTGATAGAAACCATAATGTCGGCCATTTTCTGCATACCCTCGGAGCCTTCAAACTCGAAGGATAGGGTAGTGTTCTTGTAATAGCCGTATTCCTCATAAAGACCGTCAATAACCTGCGCCAAAGTCTTGCCCTGCTTTTTGAATGTTGCCGCCATTTCGCAGATTAGCATTGATGCAACAACAGCGTCTTTATCTCTTACATAAGTTCCTGCAAGATAACCGTAGCTTTCCTCAAAGCCAAATACAAAGTCGCTTTCGTTACCTGTTTTCTCAAGGTTCAGAATAACCTCGCCAATGTATTTAAAGCCTGTCAGAACGTTCTTTAACTCAACGTTGTACTTTTCGCAGAGTTTCTCCACCAGTTTTGATGTAACAATAGTCTTAACCATAACAGGATTTTTCGGTAATGTGCCCTTTGCAACTCTGTTTGACAGAATATACTCGGTGAGCATTACGCCGTCCTCGTTACCTGTAATCAGTCTGTAACTGCCGTCATAATCCTTTACCGCAATACCAACTCGGTCAGCGTCAGGGTCGGTAGCAAGTAATAAATCCGGCTGTACCTTTTCGCAGAGGTCAAGACCTTTTTGCAGAGCCTCTTTAATTTCAGGGTTAGGATATGGACAGGTTGTAAAGTTGCCGTCAGGTAATTCCTGTTCCTCAACAACTGTAACGTCCTTAACACCGATTTCGTCTAAAATTCTGCGAACAAGTTTGTTACCTGCACCGTTCAGAGGAGTGTAAACAACCTTTAAATCAGCGTCTTTGCACACGTCAGGGTTGATTTGCTGTTTCTTAACTTCCTCTATATAACTTGTATAAACCTCATCTTTAACATATTCTACAAGGCCCTCATCAATAGCCTTTTGTAAATCCATTGTTTTAACGTCATTGAAAATATCAATGTTACAGATTTCATCGTAAACAGCATTTGCGGCGTCGTCAGTCATCTGACAGCCGTCCTCACCGTAAGCCTTGTAACCGTTGTATGCGGCAGGGTTGTGACTTGCAGTTACCATAATACCTGCCTGACAGTTAAAGTAACGTACAAGATAGGAGAGTACAGGTGTAGGCTGTAACTCGGTTGTGATATATACCTTAATTCCGTTAGCAGCCAGAACTTTAGCAGCCTCGTTCATAAATAAGTCCGCCTTGATTCTGCTGTCGTGAGAAATAGCAACAGCGCCCTTGCCGTACTTTTTGTTTACGTAATTTGCAAGACCCTGTGTTGCCTGACGAACAACATAGATGTTCATCCTGTTTGTACCGGCGCCGATAATACCTCTCAGGCCTGCTGTACCAAATTCAAGACTTTTATAAAATCTTTCGTAAACTTCCTTTTCGTTATCTTTTATACTTTTTAATTCATTTACTAAATCTATATCCTCTGTAGCCTTTTCTAACCATAGTTTATAACTTTCCATAAAATCCATAAAATTACCTCCAAAATGTGTAACCGATATTACACGGATTACATTAAAATATAGCACAAAATTCAAATTATTGCAATTACTTATTAGAAATAAATGGCAAAAAACATTAAAAATTTAATTGTATTTATCTAAAAGTTGATTTTTATTTTAAAATATAGTATGATATATCTTATACAAAGGAGGAATTTTGTATGGAAAATTTAGATAATAATGTTCAGACACTTGAAGATGTAGAAATTAATCAGGCTTTTGCTGATAATTCGGTTGCAGTAGAGCCTGTTAAGGAGAAAAAAATTCAAAAGCCGATTATTGTGGGCGGTATTATCCTTATTGTAATGATTGCGATTATGGCTGTAGTCTTTGTAGGCTTTAAGTTCTTTTCAAATTCCGTTTCAGGTACTTGGATAGTTGACGCTGAGGCGATGTATTCTACAGAGGCTTCCTCACAAGATCCGGATTCCCTGACCTATTATTCATTTAATGATGACGGAAGCGCCTCAATGGCTGTAGGCACAATGAAGGCTGTGGGTGATTGGGAATATCACAGTGCTGACGGAGTTGCAAATGCAGAAGGCTCATATATTGATATTTCAATTTCAAGTTTCTTTAACGGTACTTATGAAGTGAAAATGGAGGGCAACGGTTTTGTAGGTAAAAAATTAACCCTTGTGCCTGTTGATTCATCTACACTTCAGGCTGTTGAGGATTCACAGGAAATTATTTTCAAGTCTGCATCAGCACCAAGTCTGACCGTAGAGCCTTACAATAACTTCAAGTCCGACAAAAATGTAGTAGGCGAGTGGGAATGTAAGGATAATAATACTTTCTATACATTCAGAGAGGACGGCACCTGCCATTTGAATCAGATGGATAGGTTATACATTGACGGCGCTTATTCCGTTGAGAAAGAAAAGATTAACGTTAAGTATCTCGCGTCACAGGAAACAAGCACTACATTTGAATATACTGTTATTGACGAAAACACTATCACAATTTCAGGCTTGGAATACAAACGCGCAGAATAATTTTACAGTTTTAGTATATGAAAAATGGCTCTGATTTATATAATCAGGGCCTTATTTTTATAATTAAACCTTGTATTAATTTAAAAATTGATATATAATATTATCGTTAAGGAGATGTTGTAAATGAATAATGTAAAAATAAGCGACAGCATAGTTTATATCGGTTGTAACGACTACGATATTGACCTTTTTGAAAGCCAATATGTAGTACCAAACGGAATGGCATATAACTCTTATGTTATTCTTGACGAAAAAATCGCAGTAATGGATACTGCCGACGCTCGTGTTACAGACCAATGGTTTAGTAATCTTGAGAATGCTCTGAAGGGCAAAACTCCCGATTACCTTGTAATCCATCACCTTGAGCCTGACCACGCAGGTAATATTAAGAATTTTATTGAGAAATATCCAAGTGTAACCTTGGTAGGTAACGCAAAGATATTCAGTATGATGCCACAGTTCTTTGAAGTTCCGGAAAATGTAAATATGCTTTCCGTAAAAGAGGGCGAGGAACTTTCATTAGGAAGTCACACATTGAGTTTTTATATGGCTCCTATGGTACACTGGCCTGAGGTTATGGTGTCATTTGAAAAAACAGAGGGCGTTTTGTTCTCTGCTGACGGTTTCGGCAAGTTCGGTACTCTTGATACTGACGAGGATTGGGCTTGTGAGGCAAGACGTTATTACTTCAATATCTGCGGTAAATACGGCGCACAGGTTCAGGCTTTGCTAAAGAAAGCCGCTACTCTTGATATCAAAACAATCTGTCCGCTCCACGGACCTATCCTAAATGAAAATTTGGGTTACTATATTGATTTATATAACACTTGGAGTACATACACTCCTGAAAATAAGGGCGTACTTGTTGCATATGCGTCAATTCACGGAAATACAAGAAAGGCTGCTCAACTTCTTGGTGAAATGCTTAAGGAAAATGGCGCAGAAAAGGTAGTTGTTTCAGACCTTGCACGTGAGGATATGGCTGAAGTTATTGAAGACGCTTTCCGTTATGACAGAATGATTGTTATGGCTCCTACATATGACGCAGGTGTATTCCCTGTAATGGAGGACTTCCTACGCCACTTAAAGGCAAAGAATTACAACAGCCGTAAGGTTGGTATTGTTGAGAACGGCTCTTGGGCGCCAATGGCAGGAAAAGTAATGCGTGGTATTCTTGATGAAATGAAAAATATCACTTATTGCGATACAACAGTAACAATTAAATCCGCATTAAATGCAGACAGCACAGAGGCTCTCAAAGCACTTGCTAAAGAAATGGCATAATCAAATTGATAATAATATAATGAAAAAAACTCCCATTTTGGGAGTTTTTTTATTTGCACTATATTAATTGTGATTTAAGATGTAATATAAATTACTTTCCCTCTTTGGATTTTTCGGCTTCTCTCTGCTTTTTAGCCTTAATAACTTTCATACGAGAGAATTCCTCTCTGTCCTTTTCGTCAAGAGCGTCGGTAATAAATTTAACCGTTTCCTCAAATCTTGGAATCATAATATTTTTAAGGGCATTTGCTCGTTTCTGAGTTTTCTTAATTGAATCGGCAAGTCTGTAAACGCTGTTCTCAATTTCCGCCAACTCAGTTGTCAGCACCTTAACTTCTGTGAATTTTTGAAAAGCATTATCCAAAGCGGTATTAGTGGTATTAAAACCGAAATACATTTTGTTTCTTTCCGGTTCCTCAATTTTAACAATAGGGATTTCAACACCCATAACGGAACGATATTCAAGGGACAAGGAGTTCTCCACAGGAATGGTATTACAAATATCATTACAGTAACCTAATGTAATATTGGCTGTCTGTAACGCAGAGTAAGCCTCATCATATGCGTTGTCGATTTTTCCCTGAATTTCGTTTGCATGGTCAATGAGCATCATCATTTCCCTGATAAGAATATTACGTTTCCTGTCAAGGAGTTCATATCCCATTTTCGCAAGGAACAAGGATTTTTTTGTATTCATCAGATTACCTTTTGTAGGTACTGCCTGTATTGCCATCAGATGAACACCCTTTCTGAATTAGTTTTGTGGATTATAAAACTTGTCAAGTAACTCGTCGTCAACACGGTCAAGTTCACTTCGAGGCAGGGTAGAGAGCAATTCCCAACCCAGGTCAAGACTTTCCTCAATACTTCTGTTTTCGTTAAAGCCCTGATTTACAAATCTGCTTTCAAAGAGTTTACCGAATTCAATATACTTTTTGTCGATAGGGGATAATTCCTCCTCACCGATTACAGACGCAAGAGAACGAGCGTCAATAACCTTTGCATAGGAAGCGAAAAGTTGGTTAGCAAGTGGCTGATGGTCGGCTCTTGTAAAGCCTTCGCCGATACCGTCTTTCATCAGACGAGATAGGGAAGGAAGTACTGATACAGGAGGATAAAATCCCTGTCCCTGAAGTGTACGATCAAGTGTAATCTGTCCTTCTGTAATATATCCTGTAAGGTCAGGAATAGGGTGGGTAATATCATCATTCGGCATTGTCAAAATAGGAAGTTGAGTAACAGAACCGCTGTGACCCTTAATCATACCTGCACGTTCATAAAGAGATGCAAGGTCAGAGTACAGATAACCCGGATAACCTTTTCGTCCCGGAATTTCACCCTTTGATGATGAGAACTCACGCAGAGCCTCTGCGTAGGAAGTCATATCAGTCATAATTACAAGCACGTGCATATCAAGTTCAAAAGCAAGATATTCAGCGATTGTAAGAGCGCATCGTGGGGTAAGAGTTCTTTCGATAATAGGGTCGTTAGAAAGGTTTAACAGCATAACAACCCTTGAAAGTACACCTGAGTCCTCAAATGACTTTCTGAAATATTCGGCAACGTCCTTCTGAACACCCATAGCCGCAAATACAACACAGAAGTTGTCCGCATTGGCACCGCTGATTTTTGCCTGTCTAACAATTTGAACGGCCAGGTCGTTGTGTTTCATACCTGAGCCTGAAAAGATAGGCAATTTCTGACCTCTGATAAGTGTCATCAGAGTGTCAATGGTTGAGATACCCGTGTTTATGTAGTTGGTTGGATAAACACGAGATACAGGGTTGATAGGAGTGCCGTTGATGTTGGCACGTTTTTCAGGGAAAATTTCGCCCAGTCCGTCAATAGGACGACCTGCACCGTCAAGGACACGTCCGATAATTTCAGGGGACAGAGGCTGTTCCATCGGATGGCCTGTTAAAACTGTCTTTGTATTTGACAGGGATATATTTCTTGTACCCTCAAATACCTGAACAACAATTCTTTCGCCCTCAATCTGAACAACACGGCCTTGTCTGATTGTGCCGTTATCTAATTTTATATCAACGATTTCTTCATTGGAAACGCCCTTTACGCCGTCCATTACGATTAGCGAACCGTTAATTTCCTTAACGCCCACATATTCAATTAACATTGCGTTTCCTCCTTTACATTATTGTTGCCAATTTATTATTAATATCATCAATGTAATCATCAAACATTTCTAATTTGTTGTTAGGAATGTCGTATTTCATTTTATTCAACTTTTCGTATAATCCAAGTTCGGTAATTCTTGAAATAGGAATACCCTGTGCGATAATTTCCTTTGACTTGTCATAGAGGTGAAGAATCACTTTCATCATCAGTTTTTGCTTTTCAAGAGGTACAAATGTATCCTCGGCGTGGAAAGCATTTTGCTGTAGGAAACCTACTCTGATAATTCTTGCAATTTCAATAACAAGTTTCTGGTCATCAGGAAGTACGTCTGCACCGATTAACTTAACGATTTCCATAAGAGAACTTTCCTCTTGGAGCAAAGCGGAAATACGATTTCTGTAAAGTACAAAATCCTCTCCTGCATTTTCAATAAACCAAGGGTCAATATCGTTGAAATACTCGCTGTATGAATCCATCCA
The DNA here is from genome assembly GCA_029218825.1 of Oscillospiraceae bacterium. Taxonomy (GTDB): domain Bacteria; phylum Bacillota; class Clostridia; order Oscillospirales; family Acutalibacteraceae; genus Ruminococcoides. The sequence goes on from JAQXSC010000110.1 coordinate 9,501, forward strand.
GTTAATAGCCGGATAGTGTCTTGCATATGCAAGGGATTTATCCAAAGCCCAGAAACAACGTGTAAATCTCTTTGTATTCTGTGTAACAGGCTCGGAAAAGTCAGAACCTTGCGGAGATACAGCGCCGATAATTGTAACTGAACCCTGTGAGCCTGAAAGAGTGTCAACTCTGCCTGCACGTTCATAGAACTCTGCAAGACGAGAGGGGAGATAAGCAGGGAAACCTTCCTCTGCTGGCATTTCCTCAAGACGTCCTGAAATTTCTCTTAAAGCCTCTGCCCAACGTGAAGTTGAGTCCGCCATAATAGCAACGTGATAACCCATATCTCTGTAATACTCTGCAAGGGTAATACCTGTATAAATAGAAGCCTCACGTGCGGCAACAGGCATATTTGAAGTGTTTGCAATAAGCACTGTTCTGTCCGTCATAGGTCTGTTTGATTTAGGGTCGATAAGTTCGGAAAATTCCTCAAGTACCTGTGACATCTCGTTACCACGCTCACCGCAGCCAACGTAAACGATAATATCAGCGTCGCACCACTTTGCAAGTTGGTGCTGTGTCATAGTTTTACCTGTACCGAAACCACCGGGGATTGCAGCCGCACCGCCTTTTGCAATAGGGAACATTGTGTCAATAACACGTTGTCCTGTAATTAGGGGAACAGAGGTTGAAAGTCTGTTTGCAATAGGTCTTGAAGTACGGATAGGCCATTTCTGACATAATGTAAGATTATGCTCTGTGCCGTATTCGTCCTGAACTGTAGCGATTACATCAAAGAGTTTGTACTCACCGTCAGGCTTAACCATAGTAACTTTACCTGAAATTGCAGGCGGTACCATTAAGCGATGCTCGATAATGGGAGTTTCAGGCAGAGTAGCGTAAATCTCGCCGCCTTTGACTGTATCGCCAACCTTAACCTTTAAGGTTACATTCCAAAGTTTTGTATCATCAAGGGAGTTTACCTGTGAACCTCTGCTGATAAATGCACCGGACTGCTCCTCGATAGCCTTCAAAGGACGTTCAATACCATCAAAAATATTGTCAATAATACCAGGTCCCAACAGTACGTTCATTGGCGCACCGGTACCTCTTACAGGATCGCCGGGCTTTAAGCCTGTTGTTTCCTCGTAAACCTGTATGGTAGTCAAATCACTTGATATACCGATAATTTCGCCTACAAGGTTATCCTGACCTACATAAACCATTTCCATCATTTCAAAGTCCGTAGGGCCTTGAACAGTAACAACAGGACCGTTTATACCAAAAATTTCATAGTTTTCCATAAAATCATCTCGTTTCAAAAAGTTATGTTACATTACCTTTAAGCCGGAATTTTCTGTAAACCAATCCTTTTGACTGTTAAGTTTACTGTCAAGGGTGTTGTCTGCAACTATTTTTAAGTCTTTGCAAAATCCCTTGATTCCGCCGATTTTAATGGCAACATCATTTTCAACAGTAACCTCACCGCTGAATTGCGCCTTAATATCCTGTGCAAATTTATTATCATTTTCACTTATAAATATAACACAACTGTTTTCTTTGAAAATATCAGCAATTTCTTTAGCAGATTTAATAAGCAAATCCTTATACCGGGGGGTAGAGGTGAAATCCTTTAACTTTTTAAAGGCTTTTTCAAAAACAGAGTTTGTAATTTCCTCTCTCTTTTGATAAACCTTGCCTTGAGCCTCAAGATTTTTAACAGCATATTGTCCTGTAACGGCAGTCTTAACGGCAGAATATTCTTTAGCAATAAAATTCCTTGCCATTTTTTTGCCGTTTGCCTCAGCCTTTTTCAGTTCTTCATCTCTTACAGTTTCGATATCATTCTGTATCTGCTGTCTTTCAAGTTTTGAATACTTATTAATTGCTTTCAGAAAATTGTCGGTTTTATTATTTTTTTCCATATTAAAACCTCTTTTATAGTTTGTTATAACTTAACACCGATAGCGTCCTGTACGTATTTTGTAATACTGTCCGCTGTTCTTCCGTTACCATGACGGTCAGGAATTTCAACAATAAGGGGTTGCTTTCTGTTAAGTTTTAAATCGTAAATTAAGTCAGGGCATTGTGATACAAGGTTTTCGGTCATTAGTATTACGGCAACATCTTCCATATCCATAGCCTTCAGAAGTTCACGGCGTACATGATGCTCCTTATGTACTACAACTCCCTCAATACCTGCAAGTCGCATACCCATAAGCGTATCAACATTATCACTAATCAGATAATATTTCATAAAAATCAATCCTTTGATTATTAAGCGTTTAAAATCAAAATTGAAACAAGCATACCGTAAAGAGCGATACCTTCACCAAGAGCAACGAATATAATTGCTTTACCGAAGTTCTTTGGATCTTCAGCAGTTGCGCCGATAGCGGCAGGAGCACCTTTACCAACGGCAATACCGCCGCCGATACAGGAAATACCTGTAGCAAGACCGGCACCTAAATATTTAAGACCGTTAGCAAGTCCGTCAGAAGCGGCAGCAGCGTCGCCTGTAGCGGCAGATGCTACAAGAGGGCATACCATACAGAATGCAAAAACCGCACCGAAGGATACTAACTGAACAAGCATAGAGCGTTTTGGATTTTTGCCTTTTTGGAAAGACTTTGTTGCAAGTACTACTGAAAGTACAAGGAATACAACAGGAACAACAAGTAAAATAGCGTTTAGAAATAACATAATAATACCTCCATAAAATAAATTAATTATGTGTTAATTTGAGTTTGACAGGTTTATAAGCCCTGCCTTTTCCTGAATAAAAACGACTGAACATTTCGTAAAACTCAAGTCTTAGTACCTGAATAGCAACTAAAAGTGCCTCAAGAACGCAAACAAGAGCGTTACCGAATATAATAACAGGATAATATCCTGCACCGCCTACGGTTTCCGCAAGGGTGAATACAACGGACATCATACCTGTATGAACAAGTACGAATGCGCCTACTCTCAAGAAACTTAAGGTGTTTGTAACGTAACTTAACAGTACCTCGATTGATTCAAAGAGATTCTGTAAAATGAAATCTCCCCATTTTTCAGGCATCCAATTCTTTTCGCCGTTGACAAGTTCTGTCAGCGGTTCTCTTAAGAAAATAAGGATAAACGAAAGTGCTATAACAACAATATACGGAATAGAGAACAGGTTTACGCCGAATATTAACATTCCGATAAGTCCTGCACAAATCAAGCCGTAAAACAACAGTCCGCAAAGACCGCTTGTATCGAACAAGGCTTTTCCTATATTCTTTTGCCTGATTGAAGTGTATATATTAAGCAACATCGCAATACACAACAGCGCCATACCGATTCCAACGGCAATATAGATAATGTTGTTAATTGTTGCGGAATTCATAACCTCAACAGGCTTTTCTTCCATCCCTAATATTCCGCAGTAGAGCCAGTCCATAGCGTGTTCAAATCCGAACACATCGCCGAACAGAGTACCGAAAACCATACCTGATAAACCGCAGGGGATAAGGATTTTTCCTATTTCCATTTTCTTTAAATACCACATCAGAAGTCCTGCTATTGCAAGACAGAAGCCGTGTCCTACATCACCGAACATAATGCCGAACAACAATACATATGTTATTGCGATAAAAGTTGTAGGGTCAATTTCGTTGTACTTTGGAACTCCGTACATCT
>JAQXSC010000111.1 GCA_029218825.1 Oscillospiraceae bacterium
AGAATTATAATAATGTATATGCCAATGCTGATTCCGGTTCAGCTTCTACTACAATTGGCTCTGATAATGTAGTAAGTACTTTATTTACTGAAGGTACATCCGGTATTGGTCAAGGTTATTCACTTGTATATTATATAAAAGATTCTTCAGATACATATGCAAAAATTGGTACTTCAGTTTCTGAAGTTAACAGCTATATTTCTACTTTAGATGATGGAACTTATACATTATATACATGTTTAACAGATACAAAAATTACAGTTTTAAAGGATACTGATGAGTTCACTAAGAGTAGTGCTCCCACTTCCTACACAGGTCTATCAGTTGATAAGACTGGTAGTGGTACTGTAACAATCAGTGCTGATAACTGTACTATTGGTGATTCTGTAGATATTTCTGCAACCCCTGAAACAGGTTATACATTTACTGAATGGACTGCTACAAACGGTACTCTTGGCAGTGCAACAACAGCTAATACTACTTTCACTCCATCTGCAAATAATGCAAAGGCAACTGCAACATTTACAGAAAACTTATATGACGTTACAGTTGATAACGGTGATACAACAACACCAGTTAAAGCCGGCGTAGATACACATCCGTCAATTACTGCTGCTGACAAAACAGGCTACAAGTTCACAGGCTGGTCAACAACCGGTGGTGCAACTGTAGCAGATAATACAGCTAATGGTAAGACTACTACTGTATCAGCAACTGCTGCCGGTACTGTAACTGCAACTTATACAGAAATCACATATGCTCGCTTGTACTATAGCAACCCTAATAATTGGACTACAATAAAAGCTTATGTTTGGCAGAATAGCAATGAATCTAATCATAATGCAGCTTGGTCGGGTGAGGATATCACAACACAAAAAGAAACAATAAATGGTGTTGATTATTACTATGTAGAGTTTGACAGTTCTAAAGGATATGACAGAGTTATTTTCAATAATGGTAACAGTGGTAGCGGTAATCAAACAGGAAACTTAAGTTTTACTGAAGATAATTATGGTCAATTTTCTGATAATAATAATAAAGATTCTACTAATGCTAACTGGACAACTTTACCAACAAATAAACCTCTCTTGGACATCACCGACGGCACAACTGATACCCACGGTAGTATAGAAGGTTTCTATTCTGATTCCGGCTATACAAATGCAATCACACAGGCACGAGAAGGCGACAAAGTTTATGTTAAAGTTACTGCAAACACAGGCTATAAGCTAAATACTTTGACAGCAGGCTCAACTGACATCAAAACTAATAAGTATTTTGACATGCCAAGTTCCGCTGTAACAGTAACTGCTACATTCGCTGAGGATCGTTCAACAAGTTATACTCTTGTATTTGATACCGGTAGCACTTCAAGCTATGCTTTTGAAAAGAAGTCCGGTGAAACTGCATCAAGTATATGTTATGCAGAAGTAACCCTTAATAAAGGTACTACATATAAATTCAAAATTCATAGCACCAGCGGTACTAAATACGGTAATAAAGGTACAATGACCTCTGCAAGTTCAGGTCAGAAGTGGTCCTTTACAAGTGGTGAAGTTTCTTGTGGAATTACACCTTCTGTAACAGGTACTTATATATTTAAGTGGGATTACAGTGATAGTAGTAAAAAACAACTTACAGTAACCTTCCCATCTTACACAGCTACAATCGTAGCTGGTGATAATGGTTCTGTTAGTACAGAATCAATCAACGGTGCTACTGTCGTAACTGCTACTGCAGACGATGGTTATGTATTCGACGGATGGGTAACAAATGATGATAGTTTAGTTCAGGTTGCAGACAAAGATTCTGCTTCAACTACTATTACTCCTCTTGCAACCGGCGGTACAGTAACCGCTAAATTCGCTGTGGCATATACTGTAACTGTAACAGGAATAGATTATACACCTACAGCATATAAAGTTGGTGCAAATGTAACAATTAATCTTCCTGCTAATACAGGTGAAACTTATGAAGTTACTTTACCGGAGGGTGTAACTGATACTAATGAAGCAAACGGTGTTATTGAATTTGTAATGCCTGCAAAGGACGTTTCAATCTCTGTTGTAACTCTATATCCTGTAAGAATTGCTGAAGCATCTAACGGTACAGTTTCTGTTAATTCGACATCGGCTAAGGCAAACGATACAATCACAGTAACTGCAACTGCAAATGACGGCTACGAGATTGATAAAATCAAAGTTAACGGTAATGAAATCACTGGCAATACATTCACAATGCCTGCACAGACTACAACTGTAACTGTAACTTTCAAAGAAACACTGCACAAAGTTACAATTACAAACAATGTTAACTCAACAACTTCTACAAAGCAAGTAGGTAAGATTACCGCTGTTGACATTTCTGCAGAAGTAATTACAGGCTATACATTCAAAAATTGGACTGCAACTTCAGGAATTACAATTGAAGATTCAAGTTCTGCTTCCACAACAATTACAGCTTCTGCTGCCGGTACAGTAACCGCAAATTACGATGAAGACCTGTCAACAAACTTCGTTTTGAGTGGTAACTTTGGCAACGGTTGGAAAGATTATAATTTCACTAAAAATCAAGGCGAAGCTACTAGCCAATTTTCTTATGCAAGGCTTAATCTTACTGGTGGTCAAACTTATGAATTTGGTTTGAAGATAAATGGAAAATGGTATGCCAATACAGGCACTATGACTTACGATAATTGTACAGGTTGGACTTTTGAACAAAAGTCTAACACAAACTGTAAAATTACAACGCAATATGAAGGTACATATATTTTCCAATTTGATTCAAGCACAAATAAGTTATCAGTTATTTATCCTGAACAAGGCGAAACAACAAAGTACGAATTAACTATCAACGCTCCAACTCCTATCGATTCATATGTAACTAACTATTCTGTTACATATACAGTAGATAGAGAAGAAAAATCAAATGTAACAGTAGCAAAGGGCGGCAAAATTCAAGTTGATGAAGGCTCTGCTGTTACTATCACTGCTAATGAAATTGTATCTGCTGTTGACAGCTCCGATATAGTTTCTGTTGAAAGCTGGTTCGTTAACGGTTCAGAGGATAAAACTCAAAATACTAAAGTTCTGACTCTGTCTAACGTAACTCAGAACACAACTGTATATCCAAAGGTTTACGGTAAGATTTCTGTATCATCAATTACAGTTGCTAATACTGATGATGTAAATGTAAATCCAACTGCTACTGTTGTTATGGGCAAATCTGCTGACCAGGCAGGCGGTTCTACAAAGTATAAGCCTGTTGTAAAAGTTAGGGATTCTTTGGGTAATGTTAATACTTTCTACGGTGCAGTTGTTGATGCTTCTGCAATTACAGCCGGCGAACAGTACACATTTGCTCCAATCACAATCACAGGTCTAAGCAAGGGCTCTTATACAGTAACTGCTGAGATTATCGGTTATAACGATAGCGATACACAGGTTGCTTACGGTGCATCTGCTGAAAAAGCAATGGATTACGGTTACTCTTATAAAGAAACTGCTTACACAGGCGACGTTGCTTGGGTTGACGCAGTTCCGTCTTATAACGGCGGTGACAAAGCAACACTTATTAAGTGGAACAATCATACAGGTTCAAACCAAGACACAAACGGTAAACCGTATGTATTCTACCTGCCAAATAGCGTAGATATGAGTAATGTTACTATTTACCATAACTTCTCTTCATTAACAATTGGCAGTCAGACAATTACTTCCGGTAGTTCTTACTCATTCGATACAAATAAAGAGTATTCATTTACTTCTAACAAAAGTACCGGTAAGGTTAAGTTTATGAAAGGCAGCCAGAACTCCACTCAGCTTTACTTAACAACTACTAACGCTGACGGTACTGTTGCTTATGACCTGCCAACAAAGACTGACAGTACTCTGACTACTAAGGGTTCTGTTGAATGTGTAGGTAATAGTATTGCAGTTGACCAGACAGGTAATGTTAACCCTTACAAGGTTAAAAAGCTAAAGGGTAGAGGTAACTCCTCTTGGGAGGCTTCTTATAAACTGTTTGGTAAATATGCTTATAATATCACATTAAAAGATTCTGTAAGCCTGTTCGGTCTTGCAGGAGATAATAAGAACGGTAATACAAAGTATAGCCTACTTGCAAATAACGTGGATGAAGCTCAGGTTCGTAACTCTTACATCTACAAGCTTGCTAAGGAATTAGGATACGAATACTTCCCGAACTTCCAGATGGCAGACGTATATGACAACGGTGTATATATGGGTTCATATTTAGTATGTCAGAAAGTTGAACTTGGCAAAAAGGGTATGATTACAGAGCCGGAAATCAAGTATGACGACCCGGTTGATGAAGCAGGCAACACTGTTGACTTTACTCTACAGACAGGTACATACGACGGTTGCAGTTATCAGTATTCTTCAAACAGAGTAGATTCTACTAACTACAACAGTGGCGGCACATACCTGATGGAATTCGAGCTTAACGAACGATATACAGCAGAGGCTTCTTGGTTCATTTCTAAGAAGAACCAGGCTATTGTAGTTGCTTCTCCTGAAAATGCTTCACAGAATGAAATGAAATTTATTATAGATAAGTGGAACACAGTTGAAGCTGCTGTATATGGCGGTAATATTGATTCTGTTCGTGACAAGATTGACGTAGAGTCATTTGCTAAGATGTATCTGATTCAGGAGCTTACTAAGAACTTGGACGCTTGTTCAACAAGCTACAACATTCTTTATAAGTCCGCTGAGGATAAATTCTATGCAGAGCCTGTTTGGGACTATGACTGGACTCTCGGTCAGTATGCAAACGATCCTAAAACTATTATAGGTTCTCATAGTGACACAAGCACAGACCTTGACGCTACTGACGGTTTCTTCGCAAGATATAAATCTCAGGGCGGTAACGGCGATAAATACGACTTCGAGGCTCAGCTGTGTCAGAACGCTTCATTCTGGTCAGATGTAGAAACTATCTGGACAAATGAATTCTATGATACTGCTACAAGCGTAAATACATATCTCATTAATTCCTATGTCCCCGGAATTAAAGATACAATTCTTATGAATGAAAACCGTTGGGGATTCATTGCAAGCGACCCATCTACAGGCTGGGGTAGTAAGGATACGGCTGATACTTTTGACGGTGTTGCCAATTACACAACAGACTGGATTACAGCACGTCTAACATGGTTAAACGGCAAGATTACTCCAACAATGTACACTGTAAGCGCAGGCAAAGGCGCTACAATGACATATATGGATAATATGGGCAACGGTAAGCTGAATGCTTATACCCAGTTTGCAAAAGGAACAAAACTTACATTCACCGCTGCAAGACAGCCGGGTATGGAATTCCAGGGTTGGTCAACATCAACAGACGGCACAACAATTGATACTTCATTAAGCACTACCGATTTAACAATTACTGTTCCTGTATCTAAGAGTGCAACTTATACCCCTGTATTTGCAATGACTTATACGAAAGAAACTACACCGGTAACATATTATGTTGATATGCACGGTGACAGCAACCTTGTTCCTACAATCAACTTTGCGGACGGCGATACACTTACACTTACAAAAGTTGGTTCAAGCACAGTTTACAGCGGTTCTTACAATACAAAGTATTATGTTGATGATAACAAAAAACTTGTTGATATCGCAACAAAGATTTCAACTATCTCCGCAGGCGGTAAAAACCTTGCACTTACTTCAGCAAATGCTCTGACTAAGAAGTGCCTTGAAACCGGTGAAGTATGGATTGAGGCTACACAGTCTATTAAAGATGCTCAGGCTACAAACAATTCTACCCAGGCAAAGGGCGCTACAATAACTAACGGCACTACAAAACGTATTTATTGGGGCAATAAGGGTGCTTGGGCAAGCAGTCAGTTGTTTAACCCACCGGCTATATACTATTGGACAGTTAAGTCAGATGGTTCAAAGACTGAGTACGTTGACTGGGGTAGTGCTCCTAAAATGACAAACATTTCCGGTGACAATTATTATTATGATGTGCCTAAGGATGTAAACAGAGTTATCTTCAAGGATGGAAGTGGTCAAACTGTTGATATTACTGTTACTGATACTTCTTATGCTTTCTCACCATATAATAAACATGAGAAAACAGACGGTAAATATAACGCATCACCATGGGGTGCAATGCCTGCTGATCCTACCCCAATTTCATATACTTCAAGCTATGAATTATATGATGACGACACAACAGGAACACACAGCATTGCTCCGACACTTAATCCAAACGCAACTGCTACATACTCTGTAGCTAATGAAAATATTGCTACTGTTAATGCTACAGGCGTTATCACTCCAAAGGCTATTGGAACTACTAAGGTAACAATCATTATTACAGGTACTTCAAATGATACAGCTACTGTAGAAACAACAATTAAGGTTATCGACCGTCCTGTTATCGCTACTCCTGCTTATGCTATTATGTCTTACAATAGTAACACTTCAAGCTTCCAGGCAGTAGGCGGTACTCTCGGTACATTGACTACAAAACTTACAGGTTCTGCATACAACGGTGTAACAACCGGCGGTATCATCGACGGCAATACTGTTAAGTATGCTATTGCTGACCCAACTGTAACAGCGTATGCTGACCTTGCTGTAACAGTAACAGCTCCTTCATCAGGAAATGTTAACTATGTATTTATGGGCTGGACAAAGAACAATAACGCTATCAGCGGTGCTACTGAAACACTGACAGTAACATTGAACACTGCTTCTACAGATAAATACATTGTTACTTACCAGCTTGACTCCGTACAGGTTGTATTCACTTATAATTTTGTAGATTATGATACTTCCGGCGGTTACGAGTACGTTGAAAACGGTCCTACAAAGGCAGCTTCTTACAAGACTGCTCCTAAGACTGTTCATGCTTCTGCAATCAAACAAGAAGGCAACGGATATGTTGTAACTGAGGAACTTCAAAATGCTGCTGAAACAAATATGCCTAATATTATCAGTAACTACTTCCGTTACTCTTTAGATAAAACTACAGTTTCAGCTCCGACTATGGTTGACGGTATCTACTATGTTACTGCTACAATGACTAATACAGCACGTACATTTGCAGTATCTGTTAACGGTACAAAGGTTGGCGATTATACATTCCAGAAAGAAGTTGTACTTGACGCTACTAATGCTGAGTATGGTGTATCAGAAAGCAACACAGGTTATGTATGGACAATTAAGGATCAAGTTCCACAGACACCTATTTCTGATAAGAAAGTATATACACTAAAGGTTGCTGGTGACGTTAATTTAAAGGTAGCTCATTCTGACGGATCTAAAACAATCAAGAATCTGTCTGCTATCAATGCAACATTCCACGAGATTAAGACCAACAATAATAAGAATTATGTAGGTCAGAATTTCTACATTCAGAACTTCTATCGTCAGAACGATCCTGTTTATGACGAAAACGGCAATGAGGTAGCGGATGCAACCAACAAGACCTTTGAGGGTGCAGGTGTACTTTCATACAACGCTACTTATGATTCTACAACTAAAACATATAAGCCTGTTAGTGCAACAGTTAGAAACTTTGACTATACTAACAAGACTTCTCTGTTAAACGTTGCAAAAGACATTGGCGTTGAAGCAACAGATAACTCTGCAAGTAACTCAATCCACACAGCAAGTGGTCTGAACTACAGCTTTGTTAAGGGTTCAGATACAGTGGATAATGTTACCGGTCAGACATTTATGAAGTACTCACAGACTCAGGGATGCTACAGCTACTTCTACCAGGCTGTAACAGAACAGAGTAAGCTTTACAGAAGCCAGTATTACGTTGTATATTCTTACTATGTATATTCATATATGTTAAATGGTGTAAAGACATATGTATATGTAATGAGTGACCAGTATGCAACTGCTAAGGTTTACGCTTCATAATCAATTTAAGGTTTACAGTTTATTGTTTTCATAGATTGTCAATAAATAGGGGACTGCTACTTGCAGTCCCCTTACCTTATGAAACTTATACTTGACTAAATCTTAGAATAATTGTATAATTATTTTGTATAAATCTACTTATGGAGGTATATTATGAAATCCATTAATAAAGTATTATCATTGATTTTGTCAGTATTAATGATAAGTTCAATTTTATCAGTATGTGTAATTACTTCTGATGCGCTGACTACCGTTGTGTACGGCGATTATGAATGTGAAAAAATCGACAGTAATTCTGTAAAGATTTATAAATATCTCGGCACAGAAACTGATATTACTCTTCCTAAGTACTTCGGTAATATTACAGTAGTCGGTATTTCCGACAGCGCTTTTGAGAAGACTACTCTAAACTCTGTTACTATTCCGGAGGGATATACTTCTATCGGTGATTTTGCATTTTACGGTGCAACAAATATTACCTCTGTAAAAATTCCTTCAACAGTTTCTTCAATAGGTATGTCTGCTTTTGCTTTTATGGAAAAGCTAAACAGCTTTGACCTTTCAAGCGCAAGCTCATTAAAGACAATTTCAAGCTATATGTTAAGAAACTGTACTGCTTTAAAGAGCATTACAATTCCGTCAACAGTTACTTCTATCTCTTCAGGTGCTTTCCGTGAAAGCGGATTGGAATCAGTTACAATTCCTAACACAGTAAAGAGCATCGGCGATAATTTATTCTATGGATGTACTTCCTTGACTGATGTTACTTTGCCTAAGGGCATTACTGAAATTCCCGAATACTGTTTCTACGGTTGCTCAGCAATTACAGCAATTGATATTCCTGTTTCAGTAAAAACTATAGGCAACCGAGCTTTTTATGAATGTACTTCTCTAAACAGCATTGTTTTACCGCCTGCCCTTGAAACACTTGGTGCGAGAGTATTCTACAATGATTCCGCATTAAAATATGTTTACGTTCCTAATACTGTTACTTCAATCGGTTTAGATTGCTTCGCTCCTATGGATATTCAAAAGCAGTTAACCGTTGATTGCGTTGCTGATTCATATGCTTCACAGTATTTTTACGAGCGTTTTGTAGATACTACCGATTACCTTATGGGTGACTTTAATAAAGACGGAGAGTTAAATATACGTGATGTTACTGCTATTCAAGAATATTTGGTAGCTACCTATACCGGAGATGTAACTGATATTCAGTTAAAGATTGCCGACGTAACAAGAGATAACAATTTAAACATCAGAGACGTTACCAGAATACAAGAACACCTTGTTGGCAGTGTTGAGAGCTTATAATTTCAGATATAAAGGCAACTTTTAAAAGTTGCCTTTTTTATTTTTTTGATATATAATGTAGTTATATTGATAAATTGGGGTATTATTATGAAAATTAAAGAAAATTTTATACTGAGGAAAATCTCGGATTCTTTTGTTGTAGTTCCGGTGGGGGATGCTGTGGTTGATTTCAGCGGCCTAATTAACCTTAACGAAACAGGTGCCTTTCTCTTTGAAAGACTGCAACAAGGCGCAGAAGAAACAGATTTGGTAAATGCATTACTTTCAGAATATGACGTTACCAAGGAATGTGCGCAAAATGATGTTAAAGTATTTGTAAATAAGTTAAAGGATGCCGGTATCGTTGAATAAAAGTGTAAAGATTGAGGATTTTATTCCTGTAATGAAAGAACAATTAGATAATGGCAAAAAGGTGTCTTTTGTTCCTCATGGCAACAGTATGCGCCCAATGTTGCACGACGGCACAGATTTGGTTATATTGAAAAAGCCTACAGAGCGTCTGCATCTTTTTGATGTTGCGCTGTATTATCGAAAAGAAACCGAAAAGTACGTTGTTCACAGAGTTGTTGGGTTTCAAAAAGACGGTTGCTATGTTATGCTTGGCGATAACAACTTTCAAAAGGAATATAACATTTCTCATGATGACGTTGTGGGGGTTGTTACCGCATTTTACCGCAAAGGCAGAATGTATGAAGTTGACCACCCAATCTACAGATTATATAACAATTTTTGGTACTATACCCGTCCTGTCCGATTATTGATTTGTAAATTAAAAGGAAAACTTGGGAGTAAATAATGAAAAAACACAGGATATTTTCAAGTCCGTATCTAAAGGAACTGAAAAATTTTGATAAAAAAACTACCTTGTGGATTTTGAAAAGTTCACGTTCACAGTTGTTTAATATAATATTGCTGTCTGTTTTATACAGCGTTATGGCATATACAGGCGTGTTGATGGCTCAACTTGCTCGTGGAATTGTTGATTCCGCTGCCTATGAACATAGCGCAGAGGGTGTTATATTCTTTGGATGTGCTGTGTTGGGATTAACAATATTTCAGGTTGTTCTCCGTATTCTGTCAAGTGTTACGGATTTTAATATTAATGCAAAACTTGAAATTGCAATAAAAACAAAACTTTTTAACTGTATGCTGAAAAAGGATTATTCAAAAATCACTTCATATCATACAGGAGAACTTTTGAACAGATTGACAAGCGACGTCAACGTGATTACAGGCACAATTACATCAATAGTTCCCAGCGTGTGCTATTTTATCGTAAAACTTACAGGCGCATTTATCATCCTGTTTTGCATTGATTGGAAATTTGCAATAGTCCTTGTTGTAGGCGGTTTATTGCTTATGTTAGTCGCTCTGCTATTTAAAGGCACACTAAAAAATTACCACAAAAAAGCACAGGAAACCGACGGAAAAACTCGCAGTTTTTTGCAGGAATCCCTTGCAAGTATATTGGTTATAAAGGTTTTCAATGCCTATAATCGCATTAAAAAGGAATCCGATAAACTTCAATGGGATAATTTCAAAATTAAGCGAAAGAGAAACTACTTCTCGATTATGACCTCAACAGGCTTTTCCTTTGTATTTGCCGCTGCTTATATTTACGGCTTGATTTGGGGTTCGTTCTCAATTCTTAACGGTGTTATTACATACGGTGTATTAACGGAAATTTTATCTCTTGTATCTCAAATTCAGTCACCAATACAAGGTTTGACCTCTATTTTACCTACATATTACCAAGCACTTGCATCCGCTGAAAGAATTATGGAATTAGAGGAAATGGATGACGAGCATTGTGAGGATAATAATATAAATATTAATGTAAAAACTTTGTATGAAAACCTTTCCTCAATCGAATTTGAGAATATTACCTTTGGATATAACAGCGAAACTGTCCTTGAAAATACTAGTCTGTCAATTAATAAAGGCGATTTTGTTGTAATAACAGGTATTTCCGGAATAGGAAAAAGTACTCTGACAAAACTTCTTTTAGATGTTTTTCCTGTAAACGAGGGGAAAATCTATCTGAAAATGAAAGACGGCTCCCAGGTGTTAGTGGATAAAAATATTCGTTCAATGTTCGCTTACGTTCCGCAGGGAAACTTTTTGCTGTCCGGTACAATCCGAGAGAATATTTCCTTTGTACGCCCTGACGCTACAGATGAGGAAATTAAGTATGCAGCAAAAATTGCCTGTGCAGATTTTATTGATGATTTACCTGATGGTTTAGAAACAGTAATAGGGGAAAAGGGGCTTGGACTTTCAGAGGGTCAGGTTCAGCGCGTGGCTATTGCAAGGGCTTTAATTTGCAACAGCCCTATTATACTCCTTGATGAAGCAACTTCGGCTCTTGATGAGGCTACTGAAATTAAACTTCTCAAAAACATTGAAAACCTACAGAATAAAACCTGTATATTGATTTCCCACAAAAAAGCCGCCAACGAGGTTTGTAATAAGGAAGTCAGAATTGAGAATAAAAAGATTATTGTAAAGGATATATAAAATGGATATTGCCCTTTCAGATGCCAAAAAGAAAAAGTTTATATGCTATATAGATTTGTTGGCGTCGGTAATCAATAATACACAACCGCCTAATATACCCAAAGACTTTGACTGGGAATTTATATGCAGAAATGCCCAACGTAACAATGTGCTGAATATTTTAGGTTATGCTGTAAATAACCTTGAAAATAAGCCTGATGAACAGTTGATAAAGGTTATTGAAAACGACAGACGTTACAGTATCTTAAAGGAAACTTCCCAACTTTTTCAGGTTGAAAAAGTGTTGCAGGAATTTGAAAAGGCGGAGATAAAAAATCTACCCTTAAAGGGTTATCATATTAAGTCACTATATCCTCGTTCGGATTTGCGTACAATGAACGATGTTGATATACTTGTAGATAAAAAGGATTTCAAAAAGATAGCAACAATTTTTGAAAGCCTTGGATATACCAACAAAAACATATTAAATTCGACTGAAATTCATTTTACAAAGGATTTGCTTTACTTTGAAATTCAGTCTGACCTTAACAGCGGTGGCGATACCTATTATGATAACATATGGAATAAATTGACTTTGCGAGATGATTACAATTATTCCTATAATATGACTTTAGAGGATTTTTACATTTATATGGTTTATCATTGTGTAAATCATTTTAAGTCCGGCGGTATCGGTATCAGAATGGTAATGGATATATATGTGTTTTTAAAAAGTTATCCTGACCTTGATTTTGAGTATGTCAACGGTGAGTTTGAGAAAATAGGAATTATAACATTTGCCAAGCGACTTAAAAAACTTGCGCTGAATTGGTTTTCTCAGGATAAAACGGAGATTGACAATTTCGGTGAGTTTGTCCTGTATTCAAGTACTTACGGCACAAGAGATATACACTTTTTCCAGTCAGCCAATCGCAATAAAAAAGGCTATTGGATAAAGCAGATTTTTATGCCGTATAAAAGTATGAAAAAACAATTTCCATATCTGCAAAAGTTTCCGTTTTTATTGCCTGTATCTTGGGTGCAGTATTGGTTTATACGTTTGCTTATTTCAAGGGATATTAACTTTAAAAGCGGTATTTCCGACAGAATTACAAACCTCGACCAAAAGAACGGAGAGTTTGTAAAGAATTTAATGGACGAATTAGAAATTGAATAATAAGATATGAAAAAACTCTGTGCCTTAATCGTACAGAGTTTTTTTAGTGTAATTATTAGTTTTTATTTTTTCAACTTATTTGCCCGTATAGGATGCAACGTTACGTATCATCATTAAACGCTTTATCTACAAAACAGTCGGGCATAAAAGTAATTTTATTTCCTCAACCTATCTTCTCGGATTG
Organism: Oscillospiraceae bacterium; assembly: GCA_029218825.1. Lineage (GTDB taxonomy): Bacteria > Bacillota > Clostridia > Oscillospirales > Acutalibacteraceae > Ruminococcoides. The sequence continues at coordinate 13,088 of JAQXSC010000111.1, forward strand.
GATGCAACGTCACGTTGCCCGAACGGTCGCCGGTTAATAGGCGGTGGAGAGGTCTTGCAATTTTTCTTATTATCATACTCAGCATTACGCAAATTGCAATATTAGAAATCGGCAATCCCACGTAGAGTATCAATCTGCCAAAATCTGTAATTCCGCTGACAGAGGACAGTTGATAGGTAAAGTGGAGCAAAGGTTCGTGCAAAACATAAATAAAGAACAAATGCCCTGTTAAGAATATCAAAGGTCTTTTGTTTGTAACAAAACTGAACAGATGGTCAAAGAGTAACCAAACCGATACAATACCTGCAATTTCGTTTACCTTGTAGATAATTGTCATTAACAATGAAATACTACCGGAATCCTTTGAAGTATATGCGGCTAAAACCGTAAGGCAACCGCTTAGGCTGACCCATACTATAATACTGACAATAGCCATTAACCAATTTGACTGGCGAGTAACATTTCTGGATTTATTGAAAACAGCAAATGTTGCACCGATTGTATAATAGAATAATGCTTGAGTATTAATTATAAAACTAAAGTCAAAAAGCCACAATGCGCCGATTGGAATCAGCACAAGTCCTCTTGTGTATTTAACCAAAAGGTAAATAATAGGGGACAGGACTATAAATATAATCAACTGTTGCAAAAACCAAAGTTGAAAAGCCGGAGGGTTAATAAAACACTTTAAAAAGTCAACTGTTTTTGTTACCGGATGTTCAACTACAATATCAAGATTTTTAGTTAAATCAAAATTTGAAAGTACTAAAATAAAAATTCCTGATAAAAATGACCAAATGATATATGGTGTAACTACACTGTAACATCTTTTCAGCAGTTTTTTCTTATATCCGTCAATGGTATTTTTGTAGGTGTAGTAAAACAAAAATCCCGAAATGATAAAGAATAGGGGAACGGCAAACCTGAATAATCCGTTACTGAAGAAATATTCAATCATAGCGGTAGGGTTAGCACCTTCACTTATTCTTGTAGCAGGGGTCAAAAAACTGTCGGTAAAGTTGTAAGAATGTATATACACAACAGCAATTATAGCGAAAAGAGATATGAATTTTAATTTTCTGCTTAAGTATTTACTCATTTTTAACACCGGCTTCATTCATACTGTAGCACAAAGTCATCATTCTGTCGCTGAGATGCACGTTTTCAACAACAGTATCAGGAAAATCACCTTGAATATAGTAGTGGGTAAAGTTCCAGAAACTCCTTATTCCAAGGTCATACAGTCTTTTAACTTCCTTGGGAGCCACACTTTTGGGAATACAAAGGAAAGCAACGCTTACCTTGTTTTCTTTGCAAAAGGATTCAAGGTTTTTGTCATCCTGAATCATAACGTCACCGATATAATTTCCTGTAATTCTGTCATTGTTATCGAAAATACCGATTAGGTTAAAGCCCAACTTTTCAAACTTCATATGTGCAGCCAAAGCAGAACCTAAGTGTCCTGCACCGATTAATACCGCATTATACCTGTTGTTAAGACCTAAAATATTTTCGATTTCCTCTTTTAACTTTGGCACAGAATAACCGTAACCCTGATGACCGAAACCGCCAAAACAGTTAAGATCCTGTCTAACCTGACTTGCGGTAACACGCATAATTTCAGCCAATTTATTTGAACTGATACGTTCGATATTCTGTTCCTCAAGTTCGTTTAAAAATCGGTAATAACGAGGTAATCTTTTAATAACTGATTTGGAAATTTTGCCCTTTGACATATATGTAAACTCCTGAAATTAAAAATTATAAAATGGACTTTAAAGTTTCGTTTACAGCCTCTAAAAATTCTGTAGTGTTGACCTTTTTCTTGTTCTCAAGTGTAGAGATAAGATATAAATCACCTGTCATAATACCGCTTTCAATAGTATCGATAACAGCCTTTTCAAGTTTATCGGCAAAAGCCATAAGTTCAGGTAACTTGTCAAGTTCACCGCGTTTTCTCAATGCCCCTGTCCAAGCAAACAAAGTCGCAACAGAGTTAGTAGAAGTTTCTTCACCTTTTAGATACTTGTAATAGTGACGCTGAACTGTACCGTGAGCAGCTTCAAATTCGTAAACGCCGTCAGGAGATACAAGTACGGAAGTCATCATAGCAAGTGAGCCGTAAGCAGTAGCAATCATATCGCTCATAACGTCGCCGTCATAGTTTTTACAAGCCCAGATATATCCGCCGTTTGAACGGATAACACGTGCAACAGCGTCATCAATAAGAGTGTAGAAATATTCGATACCTGCGTTTTCGAATTTTTCCTTGTATTCGTTTTCATAGATTTCAGCAAAAATATCTTTAAATCTGTGGTCGTACTTTTTGCTGATAGTATCCTTTGAAGAGAACCAAACGTCTTGCTTGGTATCAAGGGCAAAGTTAAAACAAGCCCTTGCAAAAGACGCAATACTCTTGTCAATATTATGTAATCCCTGAATAATACCGTCGCTGTCAAAATCGTGAATCAGCGCAGTTTCTGTAGTGCCGTCAGCCTTTGTAACTAACAATTCAGCCTTTGAACCTGCCTCAACACGCATTTCTGTATTCTTGTAAACGTCACCATAAGCGTGTCTTGCAATAGTAATCGGCTTTGTCCATGTAGGAATATACGGAGTTACACCCTTAACAAGAATCGGCGCTCTGAATACTGTGCCGTCTAAAATCGCACGGATAGTACCATTAGGTGATTTCCACATTTCCGTCAGGTTGTACTCAGGCATTCTTGCGGCATTGGGAGTGATAGTAGCGCACTTTACTGCAACACCGTATTTTTTAGTAGCCTCAGCACTGTCAAATGTTACCTGATCTTTTGTCTTTTCTCTGTTTTCAAGACCTAAATCGTAGTACTCACTTTTTAGGTCGATATATGGAGTGATTAAAATGTCCTTAATCTGCTGCCATATAACTCTTGTCATTTCGTCGCCGTCCATCTCAACGAGAGGGGTTTTCATCTGAATTTTACTCATTAACTGTTCTCCTTTGTGTAGTCAAGCAAACCGCCTGCGATAATAATATCTCTTGTTCTGTCAGTAAGTTCACAGACAGCAGAAATTGTTTCACCGGTAGTTTTGTTTACTACAGTAATATTTTTTCCATCCATAATTTCAGCCTTAACATTCGGCAACTCTAATTGATCGCCAAGTTTAATTTTATCGTAATCGTTTACATCGCTGAATGTCAGCGGAAGTATACCTGCGTTAATTAGGTTAGAACGGTGGATACGAGCAAAACTCTTAACAAGAACAGCCTTAACGCCTAAGTATAAAGGAGCAAGAGCAGCGTGTTCACGAGATGAACCCTGACCGTAGTTTTCACCGCCTACAACAATGCTTGAGCCTAATGCTTTAGCACGAGCAGGAAATTCCTTATCGCATACAGTAAAGCAATGTTCGGAGATTTTCGGAATATTGGAACGTAACGGAAGAATTTTAGCACCGGCAGGCATAATGTGGTCGGTGGTAATGTTATCTCCAACCTTTAAACTACAGTTTGCTGTAATCTCATCGCCTAATGGAGAAGTCTTTGGATAAGGCTTAATATTCGGACCTCTTAAAATTTCGATATTATCCATTTCCTCTAATGATGCAGGTTCAATTACCATATTGTCATTAATAAGGAATTTCTCAGGCATTTCAATTTCAACATCTGCACCTAAAGTAGTAGGGTCGGTAAATACGCCTGTTAATGCTGATGCCGCTGCTGTTTCAGGAGATACAAGATAAATTTGTCCGTCAGCAGTACCGCTTCTGCCCTCAAAGTTTCTGTTGAATGTTCTTAAAGAAATACCTTTGGAGTTAGGAGATTGACCCATACCGATACAAGGGCCACAAGCACTTTCCAAAATTCTTGCACCTGCAGAAATCATATCGCCTAAAGCGCCGTTAAGAGCCAACATATTAAGAACCTGTTTACTGCCCGGAGCAATAGCAAGGCTTACGCCGTCAGCAACAGTTTTACCCTTTAATATAGCGGCAACTTTCATCATATCTCTGTAAGATGAATTTGTGCAAGAGCCGATACATACCTGATTTATTTCCTGACCTGCCAATTCCTCAATAGACTTGATGTTATCAGGTGAGTGAGGACAAGCAGCAAGTGGCTTTAATTCAGATAAGTTAATATCAATAACTTCGTCATATTCAGCGTCAGCGTCAGAGGATAACTCAACATAATCCTCCTCACGACCCTGTGCTTTTAAAAATTCTCTTGTAATTTCGTCTGATGGGAAAATAGAAGTAGTTGCGCCTAATTCAGCACCCATATTTGTAATTGTAGCACGTTCAGGAACGGAAAGAGTCTTAACGCCTTCACCTGCGTACTCAACAATTTTACCAACGCCGCCTTTTACTGTCATTATCTCAAGCACCTTAAGAATAATATCCTTTGCAGATACCCAAGGTCTTAATTTGCCTGTTAGATTTACCTTTACCATTTTAGGCATTGTAATATAGTAAGCACCGCCGCCCATAGCAACAGCAACGTCAAGACCGCCTGCACCGATAGCAAGCATACCGATACCGCCGCCGGTAGGAGTATGGCTGTCAGAGCCGATTAGTGTTTTGCCCGGTTTACCGAATCTTTCAAGGTGAACCTGATGGCAAATTCCGTTGCCGGGTCTTGAAAAGTAGATGCCGTGCTTTTTACAAACTGACTGAATAAATCTGTGGTCGTCTGCATTTTCAAAGCCCGACTGAAGAGTGTTGTGGTCGATATAAGCCACCGAGCGTTCTGTTTTAACTCTCGGCACGCCCATTGCCTCGTATTCAAGGTACGCCATTGTTCCCGTAGCGTCCTGAGTAAGGGTCTGGTCGATCCT
>JAQXSC010000112.1 GCA_029218825.1 Oscillospiraceae bacterium
AGGAGCGAGAAAAGGAAATCGCTGTATTGGACAATCAACTTGCCGAGAAAAAAGACGAATTCCGTGTTATGGCTGACCGTATTGAAAACTTTGATAACGGAGAAAAAGCCTTGCAGAATCTTGATGAAAGCATTATGAACGAGCCCGAGTATCAGCTGCCTGTGCCGCCTGCAATGATGTCGGCAAGAAGTTATAAGGCAAAGTTTGTTGAGCCGCTCATAGCTCGATTAAAGTCCTTAATCAGCACCTTGTTTGCACGATATTTCAAAGCAAAAGACAGCTACAACAGGCTGAATATCACGAATGCAAACCTGTACCGTGCTAACGAAAGACTTGAAAAAATCAATGAAAAACTCACTGAAGAGAATACAAGGCTGAGAGCAGAAAACAAAGACTATTCATTGCTCCGCAAAGTATTTGATCATAAACAAATTGATGATTTGCTTGAAAAGGCAAGAAATATCAAAGGTCAAAAGCGTGACAATACACGCTCAAGATAAATAAATTTTTAGGAGGAAAACAAAATGGCAAAGACAATTTTTGAACAAATGGGCGGCACTTACACACAAGTTGGGGATTATCTTCTCCCTGACTTGAAACTGCCCGAAGAAGAAAAACAAGCAAATATCGGCGTATGGGGTATGAGGCATAAACGGTTTTTGAAAGAAAATCATCGTGTACTATATGCTAACCTGATGATTTCGGGAAAGTTTGTTGCATATCTTGATGATATCGAGCAACAGGCAACCGCAATGTTTCTCCGGCTGGTAAAAGAACTGGCCGAAAAAGAAAACGTAACCGAAGAACTTAAAGCAACCGACCAAATGCTGTGGGTTCAGAAAATGAACAATATCCGTAATCGTGCAACGGAAATTGTAAATGCAGAATTGATTTACACGGTATAAGCACAATGGCGGCAGGGAGAAATCTCTGCCGCCGGTTTTCTCTATATTGAAGATAGCGTATCACCAATATCCTCATTAATACAAATTGACTGACTTTTGATCTCCTGCGGGCAGACTGCTTGCCCTTTATTGATGCAGGCGTAGATAGAGTTGGGGTTCTGTGCTGTCATCTGCCAAAACGTATACTTAATTATGACGGGCGTATTCATTCCAACGCCAAGTTCTAAATATAGGATATGCAAATTGCTGTGGCGACGAATAAAATCTTCATAACGGCTTGCCGCCGCATACCAGCCTTCATCCTGCACAAAGGAATTATCACATCGCAGATTCATTGTCATAGGTCTGCCGCAGACAGGACATTTCGGTATCAGTGCCGTAGGTATTTTCATTTCTTTTTGCTGTTCTGCCATTGCTCTGACAACTTCTTCATTATCATAAGTTTTATCGTGGCAAGGCTTGGAGCATTGCCATAAGCCGTAATCTCCCTGTGTGTAAAACAAGCGGTTTTTCGAAAAGCCTGCCCGCTGAAACTGATGGTCAACATTGGTTGTCAGCACGAAATAATCCTTATCTTTTATAAGTTTAAGCAAATCGCTGTATGGTTTGCCTACAGGACAATCATATCTGTTCACAAGAATATGCCTTGACCACCACGCCCAATATTCTTCAAGTGTTTCGTAAGGGTAGAAACCGCCTGAATACATATCGGTAATGCCGTATTTTTTATGAAAGTCCGAAAAATACCTCTCGAATCGTTCGCCGGAGTAATCAAAGCCTGCTGAAGCGGACAGACCAGCACCTGCACCTATAACAATAGCGTCTGCCGTGTTGATTTCATTCTTCAGTCTTTTTATATTATCCGAGAAGTCCTCGGTAGATTTCGTAGTCTGTATCTTTGAAAACATTGAATACCACCCTGATTTTGATGTGTGAATGTCTCTTAAAGTCTTTTACGGTTTCGATTGCGATTTCAGCGGCTGTATCATTCGGAAAGTGAAATTCTCCCGTTGATATACAGCAGAAAGCAATGCTGTTTATGCCGTTTCGCTCTGCAATCTCCAGACAGGAACGGTAGCAGGAAGCGAGTAAATCGCAGTCCTGCCTTGTCAGCTTTCCTCTGATAATTGGGCCGACTGTGTGCAGTACATATTTGCAGGGCAGATTGTATGCCGGTGTTAATTTTGCCTTGCCTGTTTCTTCTTTGTGTCCCTGCTCATTTCTAATTTCTGCACATTTCAAGCGAAGTTGAACACCTGCAAAAGTATGAATTGCATTGTCGATACAACCGTGACAGGGACAGAAACAGCCCAGCAATTCGGAATTGGCGGCATTTACGATAGCGTCACAGGCAATCGTTGTAATATCTCCCTGCCATAAATAAATGTCCGGCTGAATTGGTTCTAAATCTTCAAGATTGGTAATACCTTTTATCCTTGTTTCCTCACGAAGATACTCGTCCTGTATGGTAATGAAACCATCACTGACAGGCAAAGGCATACGGATATTAAACAGAGAGCGAAGGAGCTTTTTTTGTTCCGTTTCGTTTGTAGGGATTTTTATGCTTTTGTATTCAGGCAGCTCTTTCAAAAGCTCTGTAATTAAATACTCTCTTTTCTCGGCTTGTGTCATAGTCTTATCCTCTTTTGATAACTGCATTATTGGGGCAGACGGTCATACAGTTTCCGCAATGCAGGCAGTTGTTCTGAATAATTTTAGCCGGAACAGCCCCAAAATCAATGCAACCTTGCGGGCAAACCGTTTCACACGCTTTACAGCCGACGCAGTTATCGCCAATCTCATATCCCTGATTTGTATTCTGTCCGTTTCCGAAAGTAAAAGAAGCTCGCTCAATAGGTTTTTTGGAAAGGTCGAACCACTCGCCGTTTCCCTCATAAATTCGAAATACGGTGAGGGTTTTTCGGGATTGTTCTGTCGGATAGATTTCTTTCATATAGCTGTTTTTCTCAAACAGCTTTTCCAGCAGTTCGCTACCGATTTCCTGAGCCTTACCGCTGACAGAAATAGCAACACAGGATAATGTGTCGCTTCCTTTCATTCCGGTCAAAGCAACATACCCTTTTTGCTTTAATCGGTCATAGAGGCTTTTTCCCTTTGTCGTTAAGAAATACAGTCCGCTCTCGTCATAGTCCATTATATCAATAGCACAGGTTACCGGCAGTCCGTTATTATCCACTGTTGCCATTACGGTAGTATGGATTTCTTCAACAAGATATTTAAGGTAGTTCATTTCATATCTCCTCGTTATGGTAGAGAAAGCCACGCAAAACAAACCGCTTGCGTGGCTTTCGGTTGTTATAGTTAGAACTTGCCGTTCTGATTCTGCCAAGTGGACTTATCCGCAATCGTTTCCATTACATCCCAATGCTCGGCAATCTTGCCGTCCTCAACTCTCCAAAGGTCATAGTAAGAGGTAGGAGCGCCGCCAAAGGTTCCTTCGCTGACTGCGAGAACAAAGTTTCCTTGTGCAAGTACCTGATGTACGGTAGTGTAAATCATCTGAATGTTTTGCTCTGCAAGAGCTGCGAGTGCAGCACCTAAACCGGATAAACCGTCTGCGATTCCTGTGTTGTGCTGAAGGTAAGTATCACCGTCAAAATAATCGGGTGTTTTCTCAGGACGATTGCCCTGCATAACATCGTAAAGGAAGTTCTTTACGACCTCACGGTTTGCTTCGGTTTTCTCAAGGTCTTTGATTACCAAAGTTCCGTCAATCTGTGTTCTGCCGGACGGATTGGGCTCTACTTTTGCGGCAAGGTTATCCCAATGCTCTGCAATCTTACCGTTTTCATCAAAGCGGAAGATGTCAAAAGCGACCTGTTCACCCGCACCTGAAAAATTGTAAACGGTCTGCAAGAATACCTTGTCACCGTCCTCAAAGGCACGGATATTATTTACGGTTGTCTTAACCGGAGCGGAAGCAAGATATGCAACTGAACCGACAAAGGCGTCACGACCTGTGCCGTATGCAAGGTTGTGCTGAATGTAGCCTTCTGCAAGCAGTTCGGTTGCTTTCTCTGTGTCACCGGTTGCGAATGTGTTGATAAGCTCAAGTGCTTTCTGTGTGTTTGTCATTTTAGTTTCCTCCTGAATATCATTGTGGCTGTTGCCGAAAATTTTCTTAAAAATGTTCATTTTGGATTGCTCCTTTGGATTTGCTTCGAGCTTCGCAGCGGCCGTTCTCCGTAGCTCTTGACTATATTATATTTGCGACAGTACCCATTGTAAAGTAAGCACAATAATGTGGTGTAGTTACCAAAAGGGAACTAATGGACGGTTACCGGGAGGAAACAAATGTGTAAACAAAGGGATTTCAGCCATTTTCGAGCTTAAAAAATTCTTTTGAAATTTTTTATATTTTTGAGAAACACTTGATTTCGATATTAGATGTATGGTATAATTTAATCGTTAGGAACAAATAGAAACTATTGTGAGGCTTTTATTATGAGCGACAAATTAAAAGAATTGCCGGCTTGCCCGGTTGAAACAACGCTGACCTTAATTGGTGATAAGTGGAAGGTGTTAATATTGAGAGATTTGTTGCCGGGGACAAAGCGTTTCGGAGAACTGAAAAAATCCATCGGCAGCGTATCTCAAAAGGTTTTGACTGCTCAGCTTCGAGATATGGAAGAAAACGGACTCATCAATCGAAAAGTGTATGCCGAAGTGCCGCCGAGAGTAGAATATTCCTTGACAGAATTGGGGCAGAGCTTGAAGCCTATTCTCGACGCTATGTGGAATTGGGGCGAAGGATATAAAAGCAGTATATCAAGCAAGTAAACCCCTTGCGTGACAACAAATTGACAACAGGAATTATGATACGATGATTATTCCTATCAGATGTGTATGGTTCTTCCCTTGGTTATTGAAAAG
>JAQXSC010000113.1 GCA_029218825.1 Oscillospiraceae bacterium
CAGCATAGTTTCTTAAAAACTGCGATTCCTTATCGTCAAGGGATACTCCTGTTTGAATAATATAAGTTGAGGATAAAAGCGATATAATAACAATGCCTGAAATAGTGGCAACAGCAAGTCTGTTGCTGTGATTTCTGAAAAGTTTAATTATCACTACAAATAATAAAAGAGAAAACATTGCTATTGCAACATAAATCCAATATCGTGACAGATACTGCGAAAGTCCTAAAACAGTATTGGAAATATCGTTATCGTCAACTGTAGTGTTTGGCATAATACCAATCAACAAAGCAATTCCCAAAGTAATTCCCACAGACCAGCGGATAGCCCTGTTCCAGTCAATTTCCTTGTTTTCAAGGCTCATAATCGTACAAAGGCTCAGCATAAGCACAAGCATATAATACCATCTTGCGTAATATATGCTTGAGTTAAACATCTGAAAAGCGCTGTTAAACACAGGAATAAGCGCCATAAGCATTAACAATGTGATTAACTTTTTCAGCCAATTTCTCTGTCTTAACTGTAGATAACCTATAACCCCTGTCATACCCACAAGAGGTAACCAACCGCTGACTGACGCCCAATTACATTTTACGTCAGGGGTAAAGTTTGGCTGGGCGGCAAGTTCCGGTGGGAAAAAGAAACTTAAAATAATATACAAATACCTCTGCGGTACGTCATATACAAGTGCGTCAAATCCATTTGGAAGTGACGATAGTCTTGGATTGCCTGAAAGGAACAGCACCGTGGGAAGTATAACAAAAGCAGTTGCCAAAAAGCCTAAAAGTACTTCAAAAATAAATAATAACAGTTTTTTGATATCCAACTTGTAATTATCGGTAAACAGCAGCATCAGCCAATAAATAGCCACAAATAATGCCATTCCTGCAAAAAAGTAGTAGTTCACAATACAGGACGCAAAAACCGCTATTGCAAGTACTCCGCGTTTATTTTCGTACATAAATTTATCCACAGCCGTTAATAACAGCGGAAAAACAATCATAGGCTCGTGAAAGTGGAAAAAGAAAATATTGTAGATTGAAAAGCCGGAAAAAGCATAGAGCAATCCGCCTGCTACGGCAAAAAGTTTGTTGTTTACATATCTTTTTAGATATAAATACGAAGTAAGTGATGCACAACCAAACTTCAAAATAAACAAAGGCCCCATAAGGTACGGCACAACTTCACTTGGAAAAGGCAGAGTTATCCAGAAAAAAGGACTGCCCAATAGATAAAAGGTGTAGGAGCCTAACAACTGTGAGCCTAAATCTGTAGTACTGCTCCACAGCAAATTCCCTGATTTAACTGCATCGTGTACCATTTGATAAAAGGGAATCTCCTGGGCGTTAAAATCTCCGTAGTAAAAGAAAATTCCACCCCCACGTATGATAGCGGGAATTATTAACAGACTTGAAAGTACAAGCCCCAGCAAAAACGCCAAAGCACCGTAATGCCTGTATAAATCCTTATTTTTAAGTGTTTTTAATCTATTCACAAAATACCTCATTTACATAAAATTCAGCGATACTTTACAAGACTGTAAAATATGATTATAATTATAATTGTATTTTATCACATTTTGTAGATAATTTAAACAATTTTTTTAAAATGATGAATAAAGGATAAATAATATGAGCAACTCACATTTTTTTGCAATGCTTTCACGTATGAAGTACATTTCACGTTGGGGGCTGATGAATAACACAAAGATTGAAAATATCAGCGAACACAGTTTGCAGGTGGCTATGTTTGCCCACCTACTTGTTTTTATTCACAATAAAAACACAGGGGAGAATCTTAACGGAGAGAGAGCAGCGCTTTTAGGGGTGTATCACGACGCATCTGAAATTATCACAGGTGACTTGCCTACTCCAATAAAGTACTACAGCCCTCAGATTATAGAGTCCTACAAGTCTGTGGAAAAAATGGCTGAAAATAAACTTGTTTCAATGCTACCACAGGATTATCAGGAGGAATACAAGAATATTCTTTCTTTTGAGGGAGCAGGGGACAGGGATTTAAAGAAATACGTAAAAGCCGCCGATAAACTTTCCGCTTTGGTAAAATGTATTGAGGAAATACGAATGGGTAACGATGAGTTTAAACAGGCGAAGGCTACTATAGAAAAATCTTTAAAGGATATGAAAATGCCTGAGGTTGATGTTTTCTTTAAGGATTTTTTACCCTCATTTTCACTTACTCTTGATGAACAGAATGTTAATAAATAATGACAGCAATATGAAAAATACTGACAATGGTGTGATAATTCTAATTTAGAATTATAATTAGACAGACAGTGTGGTATAATGTCATATGTTGTAGAGTGCTGCAACCAACTTGGGTATAATAGGGAGGTATATTTATGGCAAATTCAAGAAAACGTCCTAATAATTCTTCTAACTATGTTGATATAAGTTCAAATACACAGGTAGTAAATATCTACAAAAAGAAAGGTAAAGCCAAAAGAATAGTGGCTCTTGTGTTGGCTGTAGTTCTTTTGATTACAGGTGTGTTATTAGTTGTAGGCTGTACCTATACTAACAATGTTTTAAACGAACTTACCGACGTTACAGAGGCTACTGAACCCACAGTAGAAACAAAGGAAACTGTGGACGATCCGGGGGATTTCAATAATGTAACCGACAGCGATTTACTGTCTGACCCAAAGATTCTTAACGTAATGCTTTTCGGTGAGGATAATCATTCAGAGAATACTACAGGTCGCAGTGACTCAATGATTATGTGTTCCATTGACAATAACTCAAAAAAGATTAAACTCACATCTTTCCAGAGAGATACTTATGTGTATGTTCCCGGATACGGTTACACAAAATTGACTCACGCTTATTCCTACGGCGGTGCGCCACTTGCTATTAAAACTATCGAAACAAACTTCGGTGTAAAAGTTGACAGATACGCAGTAGTTGACTTTGACAGTTTTAAAAAGATTATTGACGTTCTCGGCGGTGTAACAATGGATATTACCGCTGAAGAGGCAGGATATATTAACCTGCAACTTTACAAAAACCACCAGGCTCCTGACAGAAACACTCTCAAAGAGGTTGACGGAAAGGTAAAACTGAACGGACAACAGGCATTATGGTATGCACGTAACCGTGGATTCTATGAGCCGGGTTACACAACAACCTTTAAAGGCGATGACTGGGATAGAACAGAAAGACAGAGAAAACTTTTGCAGACTATGTTCAAAGATTTAAAATCTGCAACACTTCCACAGATTATCAGCATTATTTCCGAGGTTGGTCCTTATGTAACAACTAACCTTAAAAAGGACGAAATCACAGGACTGGCAACACATGCTTTAACCTATCTGAAGTATAAGGTTGTTCAATATAATGTACCTCAAAGCGGTTTGTGGTCATACTACAACAGTCCTTCAACAGGCTCTATTATCAGAATTGACGATGTTGATACCTGCCGTAAAAAGTTTGCAAAATTCGTATTTGGAAATTTAATTTAATATAGTATTAGGACAATATTAAAGCCGACTTCATAGATCGAAGTCGGCTTTTCAATTTGATTTTTTGACAATAGTTGGTTTTTGTGTAGGCTCTGTTTTGTAAAGAGCGCTTTAAATTGTTGCAGAAAATTGGCTCCCTTGTGTAAAGGGAGCTGTCGGCAAAGCCGACTGAGGGATTGTAAAAGAGATAGTTTACAACATATTATTTTTCGATTTATTTATTTGAATATCCTTTTAAATCGGCTCAAATCTGCGGAGTTTTTTACCGTCACGCTCAATTACTTCCTCAAACATTTTCTTTGGTCTTACCCAAAGTGAATTGTTGTCATAGAGTGCCTGATAAACTACCATTTCCTCACCGGTTTCGCTGTGTTTTGCAATTCCGATAACCTTGTATTCTCCACCTTTGAAGTGGCGATATTTTCCGATTTTCACTTCAATAGGTGTTATTTCTTCTTTTACTTTTACAGTTTTCTCTGATTTTTCCTTAACTATCTCAACAGGAGTTTCCTCTGTATCCCTGTCAAAATCCATAGCATAACTGCCGTCGTTAAGTACAAGTATCCTACTGCTGTTTGGATTTAACGGAATAGTTGAGTAGCCGTTTACGTTGAACTTTTCATTGTTATTCAACACGTCGGTTAGCACTCCGTTGCCCTCAACCTGAAAATCAATATCCACTTTATTGTCACTTAAATTCAGAGCGATGTAAACAAGTTGATTGTTAGTTTTTCTGCTGAATACGTACTGCTCATTTTTAATGTTTACGTTTTTAAATTCGCCGTTTTTCAGCGCCTCAAGGTTATGCCTGATTTTTCCCAATTTGCAAAGATGATTATATAAATCATAGTTTGGATTGGGGATATTATCAATATCAAGACAAGGTCTTAATTCGTAGTCACTGTGAGGAGTACGCTTACCCTGAATTGCCCACTCACTTCCGTAGTATATGGTAGGTACGCCAACCATTGTATATAGCAGAGTATAAACATTGTTAAGATGCTTTTGATTATTAAGTGAACTTGCAATTCTGTTAACGTCGTGATTGTCAACAAAGTTATACAGATAAATGTTTTTGTAGATACCGTAATTGCCGAACTGTCTTTCAAAGGAATGGGCAATTTCAAAATAATTGCGGTCGTTATGTGCGCTGAAAAGTCCCTTGTAGCACTCGTAGTTTGTTACGGAATCAAGGGTTTCGCTGTTTGCCCAGCGGTTATAATCTCCCCCTACAATTTCACCATAAAGCCAAAAATCCGGCTTTTTGCTTTTGCAAACATTTTTTAACTTTTTGAAAAATTCCAAATCTATGCAGTCGGCTGCGTCAAGTCTTAAACCGTCAATATCAAACTCGTCTATCCAAAACTTAACTGCATTTAACAGATAATCGGTTACCTGCGGATTATCCAAATCAAGTTTTACCAAGTCATAGTGACCTGCCCAGCCTTCGTAACAAAAGCCGTCGTTATACTGATTGTTACAACCGAAATTCAGACCCTTGAACCAATAGCGGTATTGAGAGCCTTCACGTTTTTCCTTAACGTCTTTAAATGCGAAGAAATCTCTGCCAACGTGATTGAATACACCGTCTAAAATTACCCTGATATTATTTTTATGAAGTGTATCACAAATTTCCTTAAAAGAATTATTATCGCCTAATCTACTGTCAATTTTGCAATAATCGATAGTGTCGTAACCGTGTTTGGTGCTTTCAAAAACAGGGTTGAACACAATAGTATTTGCACCGAGTTTTTTAAAGTTGTCCATCCAATCATAAATTTTGTCAAGCCTGTATTCAAGTTTGAAATCATTTTCCCTTGGCGCTCCGCAGAAACCCAACGGATAAATGTTATACATAACAGCATTTTTTACCCAATCCAAAAATAACACCCCTAAATAAATATAATACAGAATTATATCATTTTCATACCTATTGTGCAAGATTATATTTTGTGCTATAATGGAAAAAATATCAAAACGGAGAGAATTATAGAAATGGACAGAATACAGAATAAATCCACAAAAACAATACGTGTAATCTTAATTATAGTGTTCTTGATACAGATAATTTTAACGGCATTTCCTTTTATTTGGAGCGAGGGAGCCTTTAAAGATTTAAACAGTTCTAACACAGAAAGTACAACCTCTTGGATATGTTCCTCCTGCGGTGTAGAAAATCCACCTGAAACTACACAATGCAAGTCCTGTAACGCTTTGAGAAAAAGCACCTTTACAGCCTTGGATATGATAATGTATATTGGTGCAAGTACAGGAAATCACGATGCAGACAATGTACTTAACGTAATGGGAATGTGCTTTATGTCGTTTTTGCTGTTGCCCCTTATAGCGGTATTATTCCAGATATTTGATAAATATTATAACTGGAAAAATATAGTAGGGCTTATATGCTCCGGTTTAGGCGTAATTTGTGTAATATATTTTGTAGAGGGATATTTGTGTTTAGGCTCACTTTTATCACTCCTTATGTATCTTGTGTCTTTCTTCTTCTGCGTAATGGGAATTTTTGCAAGATTATTGCAAACGCCCAACACTGCGCCACAAAAAAGCAAATAAAATATAAACGGACTATGGCAGTTAAATCCATAGTCCGTTATTTGTTTGAGTGTTTTCATAATCAGATAATTAAAAATGTAAAATGTAATAATATCCTTTATTTTTTCATATAATTTCACAGTAATTTTCAGAGGTTATGTATGAAAAAATTAAGATTGATTTTAGTTGCAATTTTGCTGATTTTTACACTTGCTTCCTGTACTCAAATTGTAAGTAATACTGCCGACCAAATACGGTTGAATAACTGGAAAACAGTTCTTAAAAACGAAAGCATTGTTACCATGAATTTCAATGAGGATATTGCAACTTTTTCCGTAAAAAAGAATAATAAAACCTATTTAAAACTTAAAGGCGTCTGTATTTTTGACAAGGACAGCCTTGTGATTTTTGATGAAAAAACCTCTTATAACTATTCTTTTGATTACATTGTTACCGGTAATAAACTAAAGTTAAACTACGGTGGTAACAGTATTACCCTAAAAAAGTTGAAAAATGTCTGATTATAGGTTATAATAATCCCATAACCAATTATTTGGAGGATAAAAATTTGACCTATTTAAAAACCTTTATTAACGCTGTACTTGCTGGAATTATGATTTCAATCGGAGGCACTGTATATCTTGCCTGCGAAAGCAAACTCTTGGGAGCATTTTTGTTTGCAGTGGGATTGATGGCAATTTGTGTGTATCAAATGTCCCTGTTTACAGGAAAAATCGGCTACATATTCCAAAATAAACCTTCATACACCCTCGATTGCCTTGTAATCTGGATAGGAAATTTCTGCGGTACATTACTTTCAGGTATAGCTGTTGCTTTTGCAAAACCTAATCTATCCCTTTCAGCCGCTGAACTTGTATCAAAAAAGTTGGAGCAAAACCCCGTAACAACAATTATTCTTGGTATTTTCTGCGGTATTCTTATGTATATTGCGGTGGATAATTTCAGAACAAATGACCATAAATTCGCTAAATATCTTGGAATTTTTATTTGCGTTCCTGTGTTTATTCTTGCAGGTTTCGAGCATAGTATTGCTGATATGTTCTACTTTGCACTGACTCCTGATGTTGCTCTGCTCAGCCTAAAGGGAATTACATTTATAGCCTATGTTTCAATAGGTAATCTTATCGGCTCTTGGATAGTACCTAACTTAAAAATACTCGGTGAATATGTAGTGAAAAACAAAAAATAAGTTGTAAAACTGCCACAGTAATTTAATTGCTGTGGCGTTGTTTTTTGGGGCTAAAAATATTGATAAATTCTTATAAATGTGTTATAATACACAGAATAGTGTCATAGTGTTTTATTTTGCTTGAATTAAGGGGTGAAAAGGTTGATTGTTCTTGGAATTGATCCGGGATATGCAATAGTAGGCTGGGGTCTTATCGAGTACAAAAATAATACCTACAAACCCTTGAGATTCGGTGCGATAACTACAGATGCCGATATGGATTTTAACCAAAGACTAAAGGTTATTTATGATGATGTTTGTGAAATCATCAAAAGTTTTAACCCCCAGGCTCTGTCAATCGAAAAACTGTATTTTCAAACTAACCAAAAAACAGCAATTATGGTAGCCGAGGCAAGAGGTGTAACGCTCCTTGCCGCCAAACAAGCGGAAATACCGATTTTTGAATACACACCTTTACAGGTGAAAACTGCTGTAACAGGCTACGGAAAAGCAAAAAAACCACAGGTAATGGAAATGACAAGAAGACTCCTAAATCTTCCTGATGTTCCGAAACCTGACGATACTGCCGATGCTTTAGCCATAGCAATATGTCACACTCAAGCCTGTGGGGGAGAATTAAGACAAAAACTTAAAAAGGAGGGGATTGTCTGATGTATTACAGTGTAAGAGGAAATGTTATTCATTTAGGACAAAATATCGCCGTAGTTGAATGCGGCGGTGTTGGATATAAATGCCAGACAACTATCAATACCCTCAAAAACCTAAAACTGAACGCCGAAGCAAAACTCTATACATACTTAAACGTCCGTGAGGACGCTATGGAATTGTTCGGCTTTTATACCGAGGAAGAACTCTCCGCTTTTAAAACCCTTATCGGTGTAAGCGGTGTAGGGCCAAAGGTGGGTATAGCGATTTTGTCCGTACTGTCACCTCAACAAATAGCATTGGCGATTGCGTCGGACGATTTAAAATCCATCACAATGGCTCCCGGTGTAGGCAAAAAACTTGCCCAAAGAATTGTGCTTGAATTAAAGGATAAATTTAAAATAAATACCAACTTCGAAGGCGTGATAAAAGGAGCAAAAACTACCGCTGCCGTTGGAAATATTCCAAAGGCAATAGAGGCTTTAAGTGTGCTTGGCTATACAGCAGCAGACGTTTCTCCTTTTATCTCAACACTTGACCCCAACTTGCCTGTGGAACAGTTAATCGGAGAAACCTTGAAACTTATGGGTAGAAATTGAGGATAAACAATGAGTATTGAATTTTCAGATGAATTTGATTTTGAAAACAGAATAGTAGATACCTCTGAAATTCCTGAGGATAATTCGGAAACAGAAAACCCTCTCCGCCCAAAAACCTTGGAGGATTATATCGGACAGGAAACAGTTAAGGAAAATCTGAGGATTTTTATAGACGCAGCAAAACAAAGGGGAGAAACTTTAGACCACGTTTTACTTTACGGCCCTCCGGGACTTGGTAAAACAACCCTTTCCGCAATTATCGCAAACGAGTTAGGAGTGTCTGTGAGGATTACTTCAGGACCTGCTATCGAAAAACCGGGAGATTTAGCCTCACTTCTTACAAACCTTAACCAAGGCGACGTGCTGTTTATCGACGAAATACATAGATTAAGCAGAGCAGTAGAGGAAATTCTGTATCCCTCTATGGAGGATTTTGCTATTGATATTATCACAGGTAAAGGACAAATGGCGGCATCTTACCACCTGCCTTTGCCAAAATTCACATTAGTAGGCGCAACCACTCGTGCCGGTCAACTTACCGCACCTTTGCGTGACAGATTCGGCGTAGTGTTAAGGCTTGAACTTTATACTACAGAGGAACTTGCACAGATAGTAGAGCGAAGTGCCGGAATTTTAAAAATAGATATTGAACACGAGGGTGCTGTTGAAATTGCCTCACGTTCACGAGGTACACCGCGTATTGCAAACAGACTTTTAAAAAGAGTACGTGACTTTGCGCAGGTTATGTCAAACGGAGTTATCACCAAGGAAACTGCAAATCACGCACTGGAAAGACTTGGCATTGATAAGTTGGGACTAGACCAAAACGACAGACGTATGCTTGAAGCCATTGTAAAATTCTACAACGGAGGCCCTGTGGGGCTTGAAACTTTAGCGGCGGCCATCGGCGAAGAGGCAATAACTATTGAGGACGTTTATGAGCCGTATCTTTTACAGATTGGCTTTTTAACAAGAACCCCAAGGGGAAGATGTATTACAATCGAGGCTTGTAGGCATCTGGGTGTAGATTTTCCGGGTAGTAAAACAAATCAACAACAATCTTTATTTGATAATTAGAGGAGAACAATTATGGGTAGATTATTTGGTACAGACGGTGCAAGAGGAATTGCAAACGAGGAATTAACACCTGAACTTGCTATGAATATAGGCAGAGCAACTGCTATGGTATTAATCAACGAAAATGTAAAGCACCCTACTTTCCTTATCGGAAAAGACACTCGTCTTTCAGGTGATATGTTAGAGGGAGCGTTAATAGCAGGACTTTGCTCTGTAGGTGCAAATGTTAAACTGTTGGGAGTAATTCCCACCCCTGCTGTTGCTTACTTAATTAAGAAGTACAACGCAGACGCAGGTATTATGATTTCAGCATCACACAACCCCTTTGAATTTAACGGAATCAAAATATTCAGCGACGAAGGATTTAAACTTCCTGATGATTTAGAGGAAGAAATCGAGGCTATAGTTCTTGACAACAAAGTTCCATATACAAAGGCAATTAACGAGGATATCGGAACAGTTGAAACAATCGAAAGTGCCGCTGACGATTATATCGACCACATTGTGGAAAATATCCAGTATAAACTTGAGGGTATGAATATCGCCCTTGACTGCTCAAACGGTGCGTCATCCGTTACAGCGGAAAAACTTTTCACAAAATTAGGTGCGAATGTTCACGTTCTCTACGATGATCCTGACGGTGTAAATATCAATATGAACTGCGGTTCAACCCACATTGAAAACCTACAGGATTACGTTGTGAAAAATAAACTTGACGGCGGTCTTGCATTTGACGGTGACGCAGACAGATGTCTTGCAGTTGACGAAAAGGGTCAACTTGTTGACGGTGACTTTATTATCGCAATTATTGCAGCCGATTTCAAAAGTCAGGGCAAACTAAAGAAAAATGCCGTAGTAGGCACAGTTATGACAAATATGGGATTTAACAGATTCTGTGACGAAAACGGTATGAAGTTTATATCCACCAAGGTTGGCGACAGATACGTACTTGAGGCTATGGTACGAGAGGGCTACAACATAGGCGGTGAGCAAAGCGGTCACGTGATTATGCTTGACTATTCCACAACAGGTGACGGTGAATTAACAGGCGCTACACTTATGAGCCTGATTAACCGCAGACAGGCAAAACTCAGTTCTATAGCAACTCTTATGGAAAGATATCCACAGGTGCTTATTAACGTAAAGGTATCTAACGCAGGTAAACTTTCTTTCTACACAGACAAGGGAGTTAAAAATGAAATCAACCGTATTACCGAAATTTTAGGTGACAACGGACGTATCCTTGTACGTGCCTCAGGAACAGAGCCTCTTGTTCGTGTAATGCTTGAGGGTGAAAACCTTGAGGAAATCACAAGACTTGCAAACGAAGCCGCAGAAGTTGTAAGGGAAAGATTATCATAATGAGAGTATCAAACAGTTGGAAGGATTATGAATTAATAGATTGCTCTGATGGTGAAAGGCTTGAAAGATGGGGAGATATCATTCTAATCAGACCTGACCCACAGATTATCTGGAGTACAGGCAAGAAAAATCCCCTGTGGCGCAAAGCACACGCACGTTACCACCGCAGTAATAAGGGCGGCGGCAGTTGGGAAATGTATAAGAAAGTTCCCGACAGTTGGAGCATTAATTTTAAAAATTTAGTCTTTAACATAAAGCCTATGGGATTTAAGCACACAGGTGTTTTCCCAGAACAGGCTGTGAATTGGGAATGGATGCAAAATAAAATCAAAGAGGAAAACCGACCCTTAAAAATACTTAACCTCTTTGGATATACAGGCTGTGCAACCCTTGCCTGTATGGATGCAGGGGCGTCTGTATGCCATGTTGACGCAAGTAAAGGTATGGTAACTTGGGCAAAGGAAAACGCAGTTACCTCAAAACTTGCCGACAAACCTGTAAGGTGGCTTGTTGACGATTGTGTAAAATTCGTCCAAAGGGAAATAAGACGTGGCAATAAATATGACGGAATTGTTATGGACCCACCCTCCTACGGACGTGGGCCAAACGGAGAAGTCTGGAAGATAGAAGAAAAACTTTATTCTTTAATAGAATTATGTATTCAAGTATTAACAGATAATCCAACATTTTTTATACTGAATTCATACACAACAGGACTTTCACCTGCTGTAATGGAGTATCTGTTAAATGTTCAGTTAAAATCAAAGTTTGGCGGAAAGGTATCGTCAGACGAAATAGGGCTTAGGGTAACTGAAACTAATCTTTCGTTGCCCTGTGGCTCAACGGTAATTTGGGAGAAATAAATGAGTTTTATATCCGCAGAAAACATAAATTATTCTTATTAAAGTGAAGAACATAATAATAAAACTGTACTGAATGGAGTTAATTTAAAAATTGAAAAAGGCGAATTTGTAGCTCTGTTAGGTCATAATGGATGCGGAAAATCCACAATGGCAAAGCATCTTAACGCAATGGTTCTTCCCGAAGAAGGCGTTATATATGTTGACAGGATGGACACAAGAGATGAAGAGCTTACCTATGAAATCCGCAGAAATGTAGGATTGGTATTTCAAAATCCCGACAATCAGCTT
>JAQXSC010000114.1 GCA_029218825.1 Oscillospiraceae bacterium
AAATGCTCCAGCACAGTTTTTCTGTCCTTTTTCAGTCCGATAATATTAACTGATTTCATTTTTACTTTTGCCAAATTTGTATCACCACACTTTAAATGAAAATTGTGTACCTCTTATGAAGTCAGTTTTTCTACTACCGCCTCAATTACCTTGCTGCGGTTTTTTTCTGCCGTTTTTGAAATTACGGCGCAACGATCCTTAGCAGTCTTCATTGACTGTTCAAGTTCCTTTGCACCTTCCTTTTTAAGTTCCTCAAAGAGTTGCAAAGCCTCTGTCTGAGCCTGAGCTTTAGCGTTGTCAACAAGCTTTTTCGCCTCAGCATTTGCGTTTTCAACGTCCTGAGTAGCCTGAGCCTTAGCCTGAGCTTCTCGTGCTTTACATTCCTCTTCTGCTTCAAAAATGGCTTTCATCATATCCTTTGCCATATTTCAGCTCCTTTATTTACTTTTCATGTATCCTGCGTTTAATGATATACAATACTCTTATACCATATTTTTCCCGATAAATCAACAGACAAAACATGTATTTTGTTGTATAAGGGAAAAAATATTACAGCTCACAGCCTTTGTTGAAAGAAAATATAAAAAATGCCTTTCACATAATTGTGGGGTGTTGTATTATAACAATTATAGCCTTTGACTTTTACGGTCAAAGGCTGGTTATATATTATTGAGCTTTTTCAAAAAGCTTTTATGTACAATGCAACTTTATGTTTGTAAGGCATAAAGTATAAGTTTATCAATATTCATCAGAGAGCCAAAACTGTACCAGATGCGGATGTCGTAATTGTATCGTATAAGTTTATCAATATTCATCAGAGAGCCAAAACACGGCGGCAGCAAGAATGACACACTATGTGTATAAGTTTATCAATATTCATCAGAGAGCCAAAACGGTAACATACCGGCATATTTCTGCGCTTGTGTATAAGTTTATCAATATTCATCAGAGAGCCAAAACCACAGGGATTTCAGATACACATTGTCAATAGTATAAGTTTATCAATATTCATCAGAGAGCCAAAACAGTTTGGGCTTTTGCCATTTGTGAAGTTGGGTATAAGTTTATCAATATTCATCAGAGAGCCAAAACACGTAACACCGTTAGCCTTTTTCATCTCAAGTATAAGTTTATCAATATTCATCAGAGAGCCAAAACTCCTTTGGTGTGTTGTCCTCTGCGTTCATAGTATAAGTTTATCAATATTCATCAGAGAGCCAAAACCTACTCCAAGTAACATATTTACAATTAACTGTATAAGTTTATCAATATTCATCAGAGAGCCAAAACGCAATAATATTCGGAGCATTCTAGTATATTGTATAAGTTTATCAATATTCATCAGAGAGCCAAAACCTTGCAGGATGTTGCTGAACGATCCAGACCGTATAAGTTTATCAATATTCATCAGAGAGCCAAAACCGCTACATATTGTTATATTGCAGTGATTTTGGCATTTTCAACACAAATTTATTATAATTCGATAATATCTCTTTTGTCAAGATAGTTTTCTTCTGCATATTTATCTCCCAATAGAATTTCCATAGAATCGTATTGCCTGTCTGTAATTGTCAGCATCCTGATTGAGCCTTTCGGTGGAAGTATCCCTTTTATGTATTTGGCATACTTTTTTGCATCATCATTGTTTCTTGTTGTTCTTGCATACACAGAGAATTGAACCATAGAAAATCCCAAATTAATCAGATTTTTCCGGAATTTCGAGTACTGCTTTCTCTCGTCCTTGGTTGATGTTGGCACCGGCTTGCGTAAGTGTAGTAATTACACTTACGCTAAGCATTGCAGATCGGTTCTCTATTACAAGAGAGTATATATCATCAACAGGGACTCGGTTTTCACCTTTACTCGATGTTACTACTAACCAATTATTTTTGATATTTAGCTTTTCTCTGGCAGTAACGATAACGGTTCTCCATGTTTCGTAATTTCCCCACCTTTTTTACCAAGAATATCTACACTAATCTTCTTGATTGAAGCCTTTTGGCCAATTTTGATTGTTTCGTCTTTTCCTTTCGCATTCTTTCTATTATTATATCTTGTGAAATATAATGAATTTTGATTGATATTATTAGCAGAAAGATAATAGCCTCTGCGCACATCATTGGTTCTTGTTATCTCTAAATAATCTCCATAAAACAAATACATAATATGTTTACCATAATCCTCAGGATATTGATATGTAGGCTTCAAGTACAATTTCTTATCTTTGTGAACAATATGATTTCGCTTTATACCCTGTAGGTTAATTAAGGTTTTTGTGGATTTACCTGATGATTTATTCTCTATGCTTTTTAGTGTTTCATACACCTCTACACAGTAGTACTTGTTATCAACCAGAGCAGAATGGTTATTTTCTCCAATGGCCTTTATTGACAGTGGATCTGTTACAGATTTTGCTTTTGCAACATTATCATCTGTTATTGCTCCGCTATACTTTCTTTTTGGCTTAATGGACACAATCGGCATCTCAATGGAATTTGCAAATGCTAAATCATCGTAGTAAAACTTGCGCAAGTCTGCTCTAAACATTTCTTCTATCTCTTCCTCTGATTTATCCTGACATTCGTTGATAAAATGTTTCATCAGTTCTTGGTCACGCACTCTACATTCAACCTCAAGCCTTAAATTTTTAATTAGCGATGGAGTTTCCTTTAGATATTCTAACATTGGGCGGGATACTTTTGGAGATATGCCATAAAACTTCATAAGTGTATCTACGCACCGATTTAGACTTCTTTCGTATTCCTCTGTCCTGACCTTTCCGGCACCATAATAAATATCCCTAAGCTTTCGATTTTCAGCAGTAATTACAACCATTGCCGGAGTGCAATTTGCTATTACTATTGCATCTACTGCATGGTCAAAGTATGTTATATCCTTTAACTTTGATTTGTCCGGCTCACCCCATGTTTCTTTATTCAACCATTGGCGTCTAAGCATAGATGTAATAGCACCCTTTACGGCATACACTTCAGGTCGTCTTTCGTCCGACTTTTCTCTGCTGAATTTTAGATTATCCGTGAAATACTTAACTAAGAATTTAGATATGTAGCGTGTATCGTTCAAATTACGAGTTTTCCAATTGGTTAACAGTTTTTCAGCCTCTTCACTCTTTAATGTTTCAAGCATCAAATAGGCATACTTTGTTTTGTTTATGACCTTATCTTTCATCAGTTTGTTAACATTTTTTATGTAATTAGTTCTTTTCTCTCCTTCTAAGTACATTAACGGAACCCGATTACCCTTATTTTGATTTTCTTCTGCAATAACCAATGCCTTATTATTTAGCGTATCATCCAAAATAAGTGAAAACGGAACAATGTGGTCAATTTCATAGGTCTTATTCTCGTTTTTGATTGCCTCTTCCTTTTTAGAAATATCCTTTCCGGAGTACAGGCACTTCCAGCCCTGCGTTTCTCCCAATATATACCTGTCTATATAACCCGGCTTAACTTCACTTTCCTCAATCTTAAGCAATTCAGAAATTGCCTTTATGGCATTTTCTCTTTTTTTCCTGTTATCCTGTTGACCTTTTTTGATTTTATTTCGTTTTTTGGAACTTGTGTTCAAATCCTTGCTTACCTCAATATTCAAGGCATTAGGTACTCCATACCTATCAACAATAGCATTTACTACTTTTCTGGCTTCGTTTATGGCACGGAACACTACGGGATTTTTAGCATATTCGCTATTTGCATCAAAAGGAGGAAGTTTTTCGTACTTTATACCGTTTGTAGCAGAAAACTTGTCTTTTAATACTTCCGCTTCAAACTCTCCGGATAACTTACCGTTTATAAAAGCATTAATGGTATCAATCATAAACTCATTGCTGGCTTTTGCAGTTCCTGAAAACTGTTGTCTTGCAAGTTTATTAATTAAACTATCATTATCTGAAATTTCGGGTATTTTCTTTAGTGAATTAATCCTTCTGCTTGGAGTGATATCCTTTGATAACGTCTCTCCAATTCTATTTAGAAGGCTGTTAATATCAAGATAGTTTTCGCTGATTAATTTCTTCCAATCAAAGCCATTGTCTTCAAATATTGGCTTAACAACCTTTATATACTTAAAGCAATCCGCTACATTTTTTCCGTCATCATTGCTTGAAGTAATGATTTCAAAATCTAAGTCCTTGGCTATTGAATTGATTTCTTTTTTTGATATTGAACCGTTTATCAGTGCAGTATCTATTATTTTATCCATTAACACATTCGGAACCTTAATAACCTCACCTGTTTGTGAGTTTACATATCTGAATTGTGATAACTTATTGACTAAAGCAAATAAATCTCCTATAACGGAAAATCTAAATCCTCTCGGCTTGTCCGGATAGAACTGACAGTTACCTATTGAATCATAAAATCCTTTATATGGTCTGAAATTATCATTTACATCTCCGGGGCCGTCCTCAAAATCTCTTCTGCTGAAAATAATATTCCAAATATCTTCAATGGCTTTTTGAGTTAAGCAAGGATAGTATTCAGCTTGCTTATTAAGAATATCATATACTTCTTTCTCATACATTTTTGTAGGAAAGAGAATACTAATATTATCCTTACTATTTCTGTACTTTTTTCTATTTGTAGTTTCATCTCTAAAATAAGGGTCTTTAATTATCGCCTCTGCAATAGAACGATAATTTCCTTTTTCTATTATGTCGGCGGTGGATTTCATTGCAAGCTGATTTTTACCTTCATCGCTCTTTTTATCATCCTTAGGCACCTCATAGAACGGTTTATATCCCCTGTGTTTTGCGATATGCATTAAACAAGCAGATAATTCCTCAGGGGTAATCTTCTCATCAAGAGCCTTTGCTCTTAACTCAATAACATCATGAGAATTATCCTTAAAGAACTCAGCAATTTGAGCCTTTGTGGTTAGTCCTATTTCCTGAATATAATTTTTCAGTCGTTCTCTTCTATGGACTCTTCGTCTTTGATTACGGCGTGTTCCACGATATTCTCTTCTCTGTTGTGCATAGCTTTTTCTGCTTTTTTCATCTCCACTTTCACTGGAATCAAATATTCGTACGCCAAAATCCTCAATGCGTTTGCAGTTTTCTTCGTTTCGGATAACCGCCCAGCCTACTGACCCGATTCCAACATCCAATCCAATAATATATTTCAAAAAACATCATTCCTTTCTATTGACAAAGTAATTAATATGTAATATAATCCAAGTAAAGAACTTAGGAATTTGGTGCGTATGCGTATAAGTTTATCAATATTCATCAACACAATTATAAGTTTATCAATATTCATCAGAGTTCTAAGATAAGGCAATATGCCGTAGGGTAGTGGAAACCCAATTACACCACACTTTAAGAGATATCCTTGTGATGTCTCTTATTTTTTTGATTATATTGATAACATTACAATCAGATAAATACTTATATCACTCACTAAACAAAATTACTGCTTTTGCAGTCTTCTGCATATTTTTAAGTATTATAGCATTTTAAACTAAATTTAGCAATAATTTATTATAATTTTATATATGTTAACAGTTTTGTGAACAAGCTTTACTTTTTATTCTATATAAAACTTGCCTCTTTTGCGAAAGGCCATTGCGGTATTTAGAAGCTCGTTACGGCAAATAGCGGCAAAGTAACCTGACTGATTATACATTTCCCGGTAATCCTTAATAACTGTATCAAGTATATCTCTTAATTGGAGCATAACGGCTACCTGGTGCTTGCAGAAATAATTGCAAAAGCAGTCACAGGTCAGGCTGCTGATTTCGCCGTCACTGTAAACAAAATCCACCTGATACGCTTCTGTGCCAAGGACAACAGCGTTGCCCTTCTCCCCGTCAAGAGAAAGATACGCCACCCTGTTTTGCATATAATAATCATATCCCCGTTCCTTGATTTCACCGCTTGCAGGAAGAGCGTCAATATCAAAAAGGGAATATTTGCAGTTATCATCTGAGCTGATTATTTCCTCCTCCGGATTAGCGGGTGCTTTATACCAACCTAAAATTTTGCTAAAGGGGATAACACTTCTGTCAAAAGTCACAAAATGATAGTCGGCTAAGTACAAATTGCCCTTTACATTTGTATCGGCAACAGCAACAACCTTTTTATAATCGGAGAGTTTAATTTTAAAACTGTAGTTTACTTCCACAACTACTCCTCGAACTCCCTCAAATTTTCCCTCTACAAAAACAATGTCCCCATTATTCAAGTCAAACTTGTCGTTATAATATGATAGTGTGCGGTTTTTGGAGTAAAACCTAACGCTGACAATAGATTTTCTTGGAGTTATATCAGGTGTGTTTACCTTTTTTGTAACTGTTTCATTTTTATAATCGTTATCTTTAAATCCTATTTTGCAACTCATAATGACGCTCCTTTTCAAATTTTGGTAGTATTTTATATCCTGTGATACAATTATACCAAAACAACTGTACCATAAGCAGTACTGTGATGTTTGCATTTCTAAAACAAATTTAGCATTTTGACAATTTGATTTTATATTCTATAAATATTTTACAGTTAAAATGGGCTGTGGCAGATTTTCATCTGCCACAGCCCATCTATTGTTTATTTTTGCCTGTTATTCAGTTTTACAAATACTCTGCATTACCACGTTCCTGATACTTTTCCGAGTTTATCTCATTGGATATGCTTTGTTCAGTTTCTGTATCAGTTCCTGCTCCGTCTTGGAATTGTTTAGTATATCCGTAATATTTATTAGGATACAATAATATCTCTCTTTCCCCTGAGTCTTTGCGTCCCTTATAATATTTAAAATCTGTTGACTTGTAGTTTCTAACATTTTTATTTCCGAGTACGCTTTCAAAAAGTTCGCAGCAGTTAATAAATTGATATTTTCCTTGTTTGTATTCGTCATACTCATTTAAAATTATCTCCTTATAAACATTAGCTTCAGTTTCGTTGTATGCATTGATTACAAATACACTATGTACTATCGGCTCATCAAACGTGCCGCCAATTAGGATTATCTTATTATTTACCTCTACAATTCTTGAACCGTCACCTAAAACATTGTCTGTTTTTTTGACGTACTTTTGGGTTTAACTCATTAATTTTTTCGTTGAGCAACACCCTATCTTCTTTGGTAAATAGCTCATTAGCCCATCCACGTTTATTATACACTCTCAGTTCATTTTCATCAATAGTTGAAAGGTCAATATTTTTTATAGGGATTATTTTCGGCGTTATTTTCACTTTTCTCCATAGAGTTATTATTGACAGATATACCGTTTTGTGGTATGTTTGTAGCAGAGGGCGAAACTCCCTGGTGAGCTAAATTATTATATTTAGCAGGGGATTGTATTTTGCCCTTTTACTTTTTGTTGACATTATCGTCAATCTTGCGTATAATAGTGTTGGAACTCAAGTTGTTAAGTTGGCTGGGTAATTGGTACCCTGACTTCTTAAATATACTTTGGGTTCTTTTTTCTATATACTGATATACTTGTAAATAAAACATATTACAGCAAAATGGGCTGTGGCAAACTATAATTGCCACAGCCCTAACTTATTTAAATTATTCACAAGCCTTTTTCATTTCCTCTATGGCTTTCTTGGGGTCGGGTGCTTTGAAAACGGAAGTTCCTGCTACTGCAACGTCAACTCCTGCGTCTGCACAATCCTTGATGTTGTTTAGTCCGATTCCGCCGTCAGCCTCGATGATAACATTCAAACCACATTTGGTAATTTCCTCTTTAATAGTTCTTACCTTTGGAAGCATATCCGCCATAAAACTTTGTCCCCCAAAACCCGGCTCAACAGTCATAACAAGCACCATTGAAATTTTGTCAAGGTATGGGAACACAGCCTCAGCCGGAGTATTCGGCTTGATAACCAAACCTGCCTTTACCCCACGGCTTGTAATTTTATCGATAGTCTTATTAATATCGCTGTCACATTCAACGTGAAATGTGATTATATCCGCACCGGCGTCACAAAAATCATCGGCATATTTCAGTGGGTCACTAATCATCAGATGAACGTCAAAGACCTTTTCCGAAAAGCCTCTTACATACTTCATAATCGGTGCGCCAAAGGTTATATTAGGGACAAAATGACCGTCCATAACGTCCAGGTGCATATAGTCTGCACCGGCTAAATCCATTCTCTGAATTTCTTTTCCGAATTGTGAAAAATCACAGGATAATAATGATGGAGCAATTAACATATTTTAACCTCCTATGGTTTTTGAATTATCGGCGCTACAACTGAGGCTATAGCCCAGAACAGCATATAAACCAATATTTCTATTGTTCCGACTACTGCATTTGTTGCGTACAGGCACAATGCGGCAACTAACAGCACTCCTAAAATAATTGCGATAAGTTGAATAACTATTGTCAATGAAATATTGCTCTTTATTCTCAAACAGCCTGACACAGCACGAATTAATGAGGATAATTTTCCTCGTGTACCTAAATATGCTCGTGAAGTGTCCTCCTGTTGTAGTTGTGCCTCTTTGCACACGTTTCCAAGTCCTGTAGGCAAAACCTTGATACTGCGGTGGAATATGCCGAAATCATCTGCAATTCTTTCCGCTGTAATATTGCAGTCCGTTGTTCTGATTAGGTAACTCAAGCCGTTTTGCTCACCACGTCGGAGTTCTGTAACAATATCCCTGCTTGGAGAATATGTAGTAACAAACATTGTGATAAGTTCTCCTGCCTGTGCAAGATAGGAAATATATCTGCCCTCGATAATGTACTTTTCCTCGTAGTCCTCAGAGGGAGTTTCCACGTTGTACTTGTGCATTAATGTGCGGTTGCCCACAAGAATACGCTGACCGTTTACCCAGCCTACAAGTCCCATTCCGTCCTCGTAGAGTACGGACTCAACCTCAGGCAGTTCGTTTTGCTTTTGCTGTAACATAGTTTTGTTAAACACAGCCGCCATTGGGCTTTGAGCCTCTTTTAATATAGCCGCTGCCGCAAGTACACTTTCGTCTATTCTGTGGTTTGCAAAGGTTTTAATGCCGTCTAATTTTACGCAACCCTCAGGGTACAACTCTGTAGCGTCTATCATAATTGCGTTACTGTCGCAAAACTGCTTTACAGATGGGTAGCCTGAAATCATAGCACCGCTCTGGTTCAGTTTCTTACACAAATAGCGCATCGGCAGATTTACCGCAAGTAGGGTACAAACCGGAATACTAACGGCAGACATAACCGCAAAGGTGTCAACAGCCCCTGTGAAAGTTTCGTAAAGGACGCCGTACAAAATTGCAACAATAAGGGAGCAGATTACAGTAGCCGGTGCAATTTTACCCGCCAAGTCCTCGCTTGGGTCAGGGGAATATGACATTTTCAGGAAATTTGACATAAACTTGGTTTTGTGCTGATAGACAATGATAGGTCTGTCAAATACTGTACCGCTCATCATCTTTTGGGCGATTTCCTCGTTTGTGTAAATCTTTGCTGCGTGGGTAGGAGTTTCGCTGCTTAAAAATTTGAAGTTATCCTTAACCCTCAGCACCATAAACAGTTTGCCGATACAGTTGCACAAGAAACCTATTGTTATAATTATTGTGAAATATCTTATGCCGAAATTTTCCATTCCGGCCAGGCAGAATAATGACACAATAGCCTGAATACCTGAGCCTACAGCACCTACCGCCAAGGCGGTATCGGAATTGCCTTTGAACTTTACAAGGGGCGTTAAGCCGGAATAGATGGTAATTCTGTTTATAAAAATTATACCTGCGTTCAGCAACAAATTGATTATTGCGTAAACTATGGGGGCGTTTGCAATTCCGCCAAGCAACGCATCCGGAATAATGGCAACAAGCAAAACGATAATAAGGTTAATTAAGGTAACAATGCTCATTACAAAACTTCGTACAAAGAGTTTGCGGATATTCAGGTTAAGTTCATAAAGGATACTTTTAACGTCCTCTTTGCCCCTGTAATCGTCAACAGGCACAACCTGATCTGCCGGAATATCCGTATCGTCGGAGTTATCGTTTGAGAAAAATCCTACTACTGCGGAGAACATTCTCTCTCGCTTACTGCGAGGGTCCTTTTCCTTTTTGTCGCTATCCTCAACTTTGTTAATTTCGTTTTTGATTACGTGAGAAATTGATGGGTTTTTAGAGCGAAGATACTGCTCGTACTCTCGCCTTACCACAGCGGAAAATCGCCCTGCCTTTACGTGAATCTGCTGTACTTCCTCCTCACGCTTATATACAGGCACTTTTGATTCAACGGTTTTCGCCTGTGGGGAAGGCTTTTTTATGCCGAATATTTTTTCGTAATTTCCCTCTTTGTGTTTTTTCGGCTCTTGCGCCTTTTCCAAAAGTTCATCTTGGAAAATTACGGAATCCGACTCAGGGTTTACCTCTGAAAATTCCTCGCTGTCCTCGATAACGTCTTCTGCAACTTGTGCACCCTCGGGGATTTCCGGAGTGAGCCTTACGACCTGTTGAGGTTCTTCGTTTGGGGCGTTAAACAAAATTTCCGCCTGCATTGTTGTGGCGGTTTTGTCCCCTACAATGGTCTTGCTTTCAGCCTCATCATTCTCTTTTTTCAAATCAATCTCAAGGGGATTGTTGTTTGTCAGGCGCACCTGCTTGTCGGCATTACTGAAAATCTCGTCCATATCAGGCCTTGCGCCGTACTTTTCAGCCGCCTTTTTCATAGCGTCCTGCTCGGTGATATATCGAGCCTCTGCAAGAATACGCTCTATTCTGAAATCCGTGCTGCTTTCAATAGGCTCTTGAGAAATATTAATTTTTGAGGAGTTTTCCATATCTCTTTCTTTCATATTTTCCCTACTTCCTTTTTGACGATACTGCGTACATCAACACTCCTGCCGCTACAGATGCGTTTAGGGAGTTGATTTTTCCTTTCATTGGCAGCGATACAATTTGGTCGCACTTTTCTCTTACAAGTCTGCCTATGCCCTTGCCCTCGTTTCCGATTACAAGAGCTACCGCACCGTCAAAGTCACACTCTGTATATTCGGTGCCGTTCATATCTGCGCCGAATACCCAAAGTCCTCTTTCTTTTAATTCATCAATGGTATTTGCTATGTTTGTTACTCTTGCCACAGGCACGTACTCCACCGCACCTGCGGAAGCCTTGCCTACAGCAAAACTTAAAGTCGCACTTCTGCGTTTCGGAATAATAATTCCGTGTACTCCGGTACATTCAGCGGTACGGATTATCGCCCCTAAATTATGAGGGTCCTCAATTTCGTCAAGGACTACTATAAAGGGCTTTTCCTGTCTTTTTTCTGCAAGTGCAAAAATATCCTCAACAGAGGAATATTCCTTTACAGCCGCCATTGCGATAATTCCCTGATGATTCTCGTTTCCTGCCAAATAATCAAGTTTTTTGGAGTCAACCTCTTTTATGGGAATTTGCTTTTCCTTTGCCTTTGCAAGTATCCCTACAATGGCTCCTGTTTTTCCGCCCTTTGTTACTAAAATTCTATCTATTGTTCTTGATGAGCGTATTGCCTCGCTGACAGGATTTCTGCCCACAATTACGTCATCTTTTTGATTTTGCTTAAGGTCTTTCATTGTTTACGTCCTTATCATCATAAAATAACATTATACTGATATAGTATATCAAATATATGCACTTCAATAATTTAATAAAAGAAAATAACCGCAAAAAATTACAAATTTTTAATATTTATCCTGCCAATATGTCCATCACCATTGCGCCGGTATCTATATAGTCCGGAATTATTCCGTACAGGGAGGTGTCAGGGTCTTGGAATAATGCCAAATGCGGTGGGAAAATCGTAAATGAAAAGTACATTACAAAAACTAAAATCAGCATAAAACAACTGACGGTAAATAAATCTCTGACCCTTTCACCAAACCCCATCACTATGACGGATACAACATAACCGCCGATTAATGCGGCTGCGGTAATTGCCAGATTCACATAAGTGTTGTAAATCCCCCACAAAAAGTACCGCAGAATTATGTATAGAATTATGGCAGAATATAACCCCACAGCCTTGCTGACCGTAAACTGTCTGAAATAGGGCTTTGATGTAACAAGTTCTGTCAAGCCGAAAATCACGTAGCCTAATATTACACACTTCAGTTGTTCCCAAATGCTTTGGTTTACTGCACCGAATAAAATGCCTATGGGATTGCCCGAGGTAAGATTATATATCTGCCACAAAAACACTGCTAAAAGCAGGGAAAAAACCGCCCCTATACGTTCCTGATTTACATAAAGCCTTCTGTTCATATATGTCACCCCTAAAGTAATTTACTAAAATATATGAACATAAAGGCTTGTAAATGTTTTTTATTTTTTCTCAGGGAATTAAAATCAATTTTTATTATTTTTTGCAGGAATTATACTATTTGTATTATTCCCAATTCCAATCATTATTGTGGAAAACCCTGTGGAAAATGTTAAAAACTACCCTGTTTTTAAGTGTTTTATCCCTTTATATACGTTATTTTTTAAAGTTTCCACAGTCTTAACAGAGTTTTCCACAATATTCTTTTAAGAAAAATAATATCAAAAGTCGATTACAATTTGTAATATATATCCTGTCAACGACAATGCCGAAAATAACAAAAATGTAATTTATTAATATGGAAATAAAAAAACAAGCCTTCAAAAGAAAACTTGTTTTTATAAAATCGCCTTTAGAAAACCGGCAATAAAATTATTAAAAAGTACAACCGAGGTGCTGCCGCAGATAAACCCTAAAAACATACCCACAACAACGTCGGACAGATAATGCACTCGCAGATAAATTCTTGAAAAAGAAATCAAAACCGCACAAACAGAAATCAGAAGTATTGTAGGCAGACTGCATCGAAACACCGCTACCGCTACAACACAAAATGACGCTGTTGTGTGACCTGAGGGGAAAGAATAATATTTCGGTCTATGTATAAGTTGCTCCTCATCCGAAAGGTGCCACACAGGACGCTCTCGCTTTACGATGCGCTTTAAAATTACTTCGCATATTGTTTGTGTAAAGGCAAGTCCGAAGATAATATTCGCCCCTGTTAATCTCCAAGGCGGATAGATTAAAAAAGGCATACAAATAGCAAACCATATCAATCCCAAGTTGCCGGCTGAGGAAGCAGCAATCATTATTCTGTTTTTCCAAGGGGAGCGATACTTGATGATATTGTCGATAACTTTATCATCAAGGCGCTGAATCCTATGAAACATAATAACACCTCAAAGAGCATATCGGTGCTACGACAAATTTAACACCGTATTATAATTATATCATAAAGTGTTAAATTTGAAAAGTGTTTTATTTTGACGTATTTACACTTGGGATTTCAGGTTCACAAGGTGGGCAACAGAGGGCATTGTCTGACCCTGCATACTTGAGGTTGGGCTCATAAGCGCACCGGTAGCCATAAACAAAATATTTTCATATTTACCGCTTAACATATCCGGAATAAACTTGGAGCAAAGCACCGAACCGGCACAGCCACAGCCTGAACCGCCTGCGTGAACGTCCTGTTTTTCCAAATCAAAAATCATCAGTCCGCAGTCCTTGTGATTGGATTTAATGTCAATGCCCTCTTTTTCAAGCAAATCGTAAAGGCACTTTGACCCTACCTTGCCTAAATCTCCTGTGACAATCACGTCATAGTCGGAGGGGGAAGTTTTGGTGTCCTCAAAATATTCCGTAAGAGTTTTCGCGGCGGCAGGCGCCATCGCTCCCCCCATATTGTTAAGGTCGCTTATTCCAAGGTCAACAATTTTGCCTACTGTTGCCCTATGAACTTTTACCCCTTTACCCTGCTTTTCAACAACACAACTTCCTGCACCTGTTACTGTCCACTGTGCTGTAGGGGTTCGCTGTCCGCCGTATTCCAAAGGGAAGCGGTACTGACGTTCAGCGGAACAGAAGTGAGATGAAGTGACGCAGGCTGAACAATTTGCCCCACCGCTTTCCACCATTACCGACGCCATAATAAGACCCTGCGCCATAGTTGAACAGGCTCCGTACTGTCCGAGATAAGGAATATTAAATCCCATCAATCCG
This sequence comes from Oscillospiraceae bacterium, assembly GCA_029218825.1. Classification (GTDB taxonomy): domain Bacteria; phylum Bacillota; class Clostridia; order Oscillospirales; family Acutalibacteraceae; genus Ruminococcoides. The sequence continues at coordinate 14,003 of JAQXSC010000114.1, forward strand.
AAACTTGAACTGATGCACTGATTCAGCAAATCCCCTGCAAATATGAAGTCAACATCATCAGAGGTTTTTCCTGCTCTCTTTAACGCACAGGAAAGAGCCTCTTGCTGCAGCAAACTTTCCGCCTGTTCAAAGGTTTTTTGCCCTGCACGAGAGTCAAAATAAAGTTTGTCAAATTTATCCTTTAGTGGCCCCTGACTTTCTTTTTTTCCTGCAACAGAGCCATAGCCTGTTATGACAGGAGTGTTTTCAAATTCCAATGTAAATTTTCCAATTCTACGCAACATAAAATCGCCCCTTTTGCATTATCTTTTGCAAAAAAGGGCGATTAATTCATTTTATATTGATTCAATAATTGAAACCTTTTTAAATTGAAAATGGAAAATGGAAAATTATGGTCGAGTAGATAGGTTATGCTGATAGAAAACTTCTTTGCCCGACAGTAATTATAACAATCCCTCCGTCACTTCGTGACACCTCCCTTTACACAAGGGAGGCGACGTTCTCCGCCACAGGCAGAATATTAATTCGGTCGGGAACAGAAGTTGATTTATATATGACTTTTTATACACGTCATTAATTATCAATTATCCATTATCAATTATCAATTATCAGACCTCGCTGTCTGTTATCGGTTCGGTTTCGGCATTTTCCTGACGGGTAGGTTTTTCTGTAGAAGGAGCGGTTGTTTCAGGTTTTGTTGTAGGCTGGGTAGTTTGGGGTTGGGTTTCGGCAGTAGTTGGCTCCGTAGGTTTTGCCTCATACTTAATTTTGCCGTCAACAGTCGTTCTGAAAGAGCCTTCGTCATCCATTCTCACGGAGTGGCTGTCCTTTAGGCTGTATGTAGAATTACATATTGTTTCTTCCTTTACAGCTTCACCATTTAAGTACAGGTAGCGTCTTGTGACTGTTCTGTAACTTTCGCCGTCTTTGATATCGTAGTTTTCACTTTCAAGTTTTATGTTATCATAACTTGGGTCCTGATAACCATAGATGTTTACAATCAGAGTGTTGCCCTCTAATTTACATTCCATAAACATCTGGTAATCGGTAATGTTCTTTAATCTTAAATCAAGGTTCGGATAGTCGATAGTTGCGTCCTCACCTGCATAGGCGTAGGTTGACGCCCAATAATGGTTATGCCTTTCCACTACCGCCATATTTGCAAACAAAGCGCATTTGAAAATGGTAGTACTTGCCTGACAGATACCACCGCCGACGCCTTGCTCGATTTTCTTGTTATTGATAACCGCTGCGTTTCTGTAGCCGTTTGACTCAAGGTTTGAATCCCCTGTGCAGTCGTTAAAGGACCATACTTCTCCGGGGTTGATAACCGAGCCGTTGCAGGCTTTCAGCGCAGTCGCCATATTGTGAGTGCCGTCTGCCGTATTTGATGAAACAGAAGTAGCTGTTGACAGTCCTACAATATTCTTCTTAACATCCTCAAGGGTGATTTCCGGAGTAATGTTTTCCACCCTTGCGTCAATGGTTGTTCGTACTGCGCCTTTGTCAAAAAATTCAACAAGTTCGTATTGCAAATCACTTCTGTCAAGTCTGTATCCGTACTTGCCGTCTTTGTATTCAAAACGATTTTTCGCAAAAGGTCTGAACTGGGATACCTTTGCATTTTGCGGTTCCCTGTCAGTACCGTTTGCCACCTGATTTACAACCTTGTTAATTGACTGGGTGGTAACCTGATATCCGAGGTTAAAAGCGGAGTTGTCGGAAATACTGTCCGCCATATCCTCATACTTTGTATTTTTGAGCCTACCCTGTTCCTTTAGGCTGTAGAGTTTTGCTTTTTTCAGCGCTTTCTTATACTGGAAGTCATATTTAAAATCTTCCTTGTCATAGTTGAATAACCTGCCGTTTGACTTGATGACAATATCATACTCTTTAATTAAGGAATCGCTGTTTTCCTTTAGCCTTTCAAGTGCCTGCTCATAGGTTAAACCGCTGATGTCAATACCGGACACGGTTACATCCTTTGAAAAAGTAAAGGGACGGTTGCTGTTGTCTATATTAAATTTTACAATCCCCACAGTAACCGCAACTGCCAAAACAAGAATTACAACTAAAACTATAACAAATTTTCTCTTGCTGTTTTTTCTTTTATTTGTTTTTCTCTGCCTTGAATTAACAGTACGTGGATTTTGTCTGTTGCCGTTAGGGGTGGGTGTGTTTCTGTTGCTATTGTTAGTATTTCTGCTGTCAGTTCTTCTTTGGGGCTGTCTGCCGTAACGTCCTGAACCTGCACGTCTTGGCTGACTTTTTTTAGAACTGCTGAAATTACTTAAATCATAATCGTCCAAATGGATTTCCTCCGTAAAATTCCGTAATCAAAATATAAAACAATTATACACTTTTATTCGTAAAAATAAATAGTTTTTTAAAAAAATAATTGGAAAATGTTGTTTTTAGCAATAATATATATTTTCTTGCAGAATAAATCCTATTTTTGGTGATAACAACTTATATATACTTATTGAATTTTTAGGAAAAATTGTATATAATTATTTAAGTAATTTATAATTGGAGCAGAGTATGAAAATTTTGATTTTCACCGCTTCTACAGGAGGCGGTCACAAGGTAGCCGCCGCTGCCCTTGAAAATGCATTCCACAGAATATCCCCTGAGGATCAGGTAATGCTCCGCGACGGTTTGGCATTAACAGGAAAATTATACAATCATCTGATATGTGACGGATATACTTTTCTTGCTAAAAACGCACCTGATTTTTACGGTACTATTTATAAAATTTCCGACAAGGAATCCCCTTTGAATAAATTTTGCAATATTCAAAACAAAGCAAAGGGCAACAAACTTTTGCCGGTTATTCACGAATTTAATCCTGACGTTATTATATCCTGCCACGCATTTGTTACCATTATGCTGGATAAACTGAAAGAGGACGGAGAGATTACCACTCCTGTTATTTCTCAGATAACAGACTTCTCCCCCCACTACACCTATGTCGTAAACAACATAGACCATTTTATCGTCAGCAGTGACGAAATGGTGGATATGATGACAAATAAATATAAACTACCTGCAAAAAAAGTCCACCCCTATGGAATACCTGTTGCGGAAAAGTTCTTGGAGCCTTGTGACAGGAACGCTGTGGCGAGAGATTTAGGGTTGAAAGAAAACACCCCTACAATTCTGTTTATGGCAGGAAGTTTCGGCGTCAGCAAAATTTTGAAACTCTATGAAGAGATTTCCCAAATGGAGCCTGAGGCACAGTACATAGTTATCACAGGCAACAACAAAAAGTTGTACCACAAGTTTGAAGGCATTGTAGGTGATAACACAAAACTGCTTATGTACGTTGACAATGTAAATGATTATATGCACTGTGCAGACTTAATTATTACAAAGCCCGGCGGATTAACCGTCAGCGAAAGTATCCACTGTGCGTTACCTATGGCTATTTACAACGCTTTTCCCGGACAGGAGGAGGAAAACGCAAAATTCCTTTTGAAAAGCGGTGTGGCTGTAATTCTTCAGGAAAACCCTGCAAAAACTATCAGCGCTTTGTTGTCAAAACCTGAAATTTTACAGGAAATGAGTAATAATTGCAAGGGGCTTTGCCAAGGCAACTCCTGTGAGCAGATTATTAATTTGGCTCATTCTATCGGAAAAAAAGAAAGTGAGAAATAATATGAAAAAAATCTTATCCGCAGTGTGCTTATTATTGTGTATGCTGATGCTGTTCACCTCCTGCCAAAGCACCACAACCCTAACGGACAGCGACAACCTTATGATTGACGTTAAGGCTGACGATAATTCTGCATACAATTTTGTTAGCGGTGAAACATCTCCGCCAAATTCCTACAACAGTTACATAAACGCCGCAGGTGATTTTTCTTTTAAGATGCTGTCGTCACTTTACCAAAGCGGAAAAAACACCGCTTTTTCTCCAAGCGGTTTGTATTCGCAACTTGCTCTGCTGTTAAACGCATCAGGCGGTGACAACCAAAATGAAATTAAAAACCTTGTAGGTAAAAATATTTCAATAGACGCTTTAAATCAATGTTCAGGCTACTTTTTAAGCCGTATTAAAAGCCTTAATGATGAGGACAACAAATATTACGTTGACATAAACAACAACCTGATTTTTAATGACACAAAGGCTGTAAGCACAAACTTCCTGTTGAAAAACGCAGACTTTTACAATCAGGGTGTTTTCAAAATTGACTACGAAAACGAACATTCCGTAAACAAAGTCAACGGATATTTAAAGGAGAGAACTTCACAAAAATCTCCTGATATGGTATCCTCACTGACAGGTGATATTAACGCATATTCTACCGTATATATGAAGGACAAATGGCTCCAAGGTTACACAAACGAAAACATCACCGCCAAGACTTTCAAGGGCATTGACGGTAATGTTACGGCAAACTTTATGGAAAGCACCGAGTACTACATCAGCGGAAAAAACTGCACAGGCTTTATCAAAAGTTTTAAGAACACTCCATGCAAATTTATTGCGCTTTTACCCAACGAAAACACAAGCGCTTATCAGTTGGCAAAAAGCCTTGATTCGGAAGAATACAACAAAATTTTAAACACTATGAACGTGTTTAAAACCTGTAAAGCATCAATCCCACAGTTCTCCGTAAACGAAACTGTTGACTTCAAAGAGGCTTTGGCTAAAAACAACGTGGATATAATGTTCACACCGGAAGCGGATTTTTCAAATCTTTCCTACAATGCTGTGGCTCAAACTTCAAACATTGTGCAGAATATTGATATAGATATTACCCAAGGCGGCGTATGCACCACAAAGGTAAACAAGTCAGGAAGCAAAGAGATAACCCCTGAATATACGGTTACACTTTCAAGACCTTTTATCTTTATAATCGCAGATAACGAAAGCAATCTGCCGATTAATATGGGAATACTTTCAAAAATTTAGTGAGGATAGTATGAAGAAAAAATCGTTTCCTACAAAACTTGTCTTTAATATTTTCGTGATTTGTCTTTGCGTCGGAATTGTGTGTTTCTTTTTCTTCAGCGAGGACGGACTGAGAGATTTACTTCAGTCAGGTCAGGGTATTATATGGCAATGGATAGTTGTAGCAGTTATCTCCCAACTTGTATATATGTTTACGGAAACTACTGTAATCTATCTTTTCATACGTGAGAGATACAAGAATTTCAGTTATCTTAACGCATTAAAGGTCTCTTTCACAGGTCTGTTCTGGAGTGCGGTTACTCCTTCATCAACAGGCGGACAGCCTATGCAGATTTACCTTTTACATTCAATGAATGTGGAAATCGGATACGCAACCTCAAGGTTAATGCAGAAATTTTTGGTATATCAGGTTGTGCTGACCTTTATAAGCATCATTTCCGTGATACTGAACTTCGGCTACATTCTCACAAACGATAACATATTATTCATCACTGTTTTGCTTGTCTTTGGATTTGTGTCACAACTTGCTGTAACTTTGGTTATTGTTATGTTCAGTTTTTCTCCCAACATTTCCAGAAAATTCATAATGTTCTTTGCCAAGGTTTTAGGCAAGATTAAAATTGTTAAGAATTTAGACAGCAAAATTTCCGATATTGACAAGCAACTTGATACGTTCCATTCAAGCAACAAGAATATTTACAAAAAGCCGAAACTTCTTATCCCTGCGGTAATTCTTACTTTCGTGCAGTTTATCGCAATGTTTTTAGTGCCGTACTTTATATATCTGTCCTTCGGTATGACAGATATCGGCCCTGTTCAGATTGCAACAAGCCAAGCCTTTGTAAATCTTATGAGTGGTATGATTCCTATTCCCGGTGCGTCAGGTGCTGCGGAGTTAGGCTACACCGCTTTCTTCGGCGCAATCTTTGTAGGTGGTACGCTGAAGAGCAGTGCGTTGATTTGGAGAGTTATCAACTACTACGGCGTAATATTTGCCACCGCCCCCTTTGCATATCTTACAAAGGATAAAACCGACCAAGCAAAGAAAGAATCCAATAAATAATCGGTTGGTAACAGAAGTTCATTTTTATATGAATTTTTCTGCACGTCAATCATTATCCATTATCAATTAACCTTACAGCCACCGCCGTAATGTCGTCATCGTGACCGTCATTACGGCGTTTTATTGCCTCGTTTACCACAGTTTTTGCAAGGTCGGCGCAACTTTTTTCGCTCCACCCTCTGATAATCTGTTCAAGCCATTTTTCACTACCGCTTACTGCTCCGTCCGACAGCATAATCAACATATCATCTCCGTTAAGCCTTACGTTTTCTTTGGCAAATTTTATATTCCCCAGTATTCCGATAGGCAGGGAACTTGCTGTTTTCTTTAGCAAGTGTCCGCCTTTTTTTACATAAGTCAAGGGGGCGCCGGCTTTATTAATTTCAACTTTGCCTGTAAATAAATCCACCGCTGCAAGGTCAACGGTAGCCAGACTTTCGTCCTCGCTTTTCACCATTAACGCAGAATTTACCACCTGCAAAGCACAGTCCTCGCTTAAACCTGCTTTCAAAAGTTTAGTCAGAATGGAAATGGTCATATTGCTGTCAACTGCGGCACGTCCCCCTGTACCCATACCGTCGCTGATTATTGCAACAAACTCACCGAATCCGTTATGAAAACAATTTACACAATCTCCGCAAAGTTTACCATTGTTGCAAACGTGCTGATACACTCCCACCTCAATGTCGAATATGGGAATTTCATTGAATACAATTCGCTTTTGATTTCCCACATCGGTAATCATAGGCGTGTCAAAACACCTTGCGCAAAGGTCGGAAATATCCTTTGCAAGAGCGTTTCTTTTTACCGGAATTTTTCCGTTGGCAAGTTGGATTTCCACTGTCATTCTTCCGTTTGTATCAAGCATACAACTGCAATCTATAGGTGCAAAGCCCTGTGTGTGGAGATATTCCAAAACCCTTAAACTTGAGTCAGGGTCATAACTCTTGTAGTTTTCAACGCTTTGCGCCATATCTCCCAAAATTTCCGACAAGCCCACAAACTGTCCTGCAACGAGATTTCTGATTTGCGTAATCCTCTGCCCTGCCTCAATTCCGTTAAGATAATCCTTATAATTTCTGTTTAAACTGTCGGCAATCTCAATTTGTCGGCAACATTTTTTTGCAAATAAATTATCAACATCGCTGTCTGTTACAAAGCCCTGAGTTTTCAAAGGCCCTGCAAGTTTTGCAAAATCGCTCTTTGTTGCGGATTTCTGCCTTTCCCAGCAGAACACACGAAGTCCGCAACTTTCGCAAACATCTGCACAGGTGTTTTCGTAAATGCTATCCACATTTGGTGCGTATAGTTTTTCAAGTTGTCGGCTGACGGAATTTACACAGTCGCTGACGTTTTGCAAAGCATTTGAGGCGAAGTCAAGCCTCATCACAATGGAATTTTTCAGGCTTTGGTTACTTCTGCTGTTTTCTTTTGGCATAAAAATCGGAGAAATATATCGCTCAATTTCCTTTGGAAGTATCATAAACACAGATGCGCCGATTATGGTTTCCACAAATATCGGCAACATAACCGAGCCGTCTCCGGAAGAAAAGGACATTACCGTGTTGCAGATTACGAAACTTATGGCAACTCCCGCCTTGCCGATTGGGGAGAAAAGTCCGCCGATAAGTCCGCCGAATCCGTAGCCGCCGCACAGAAATCCGTAGGCTTGTCCGCTCATTGAAAACACCGAGCCTGTAGCCACACCTGAAATTGTACCTCCGGTTATTGAGCCGTACCGAGCGCAAAGCATTATAATAATCACCGCAATAATTCTGCCCAAGGAAACCTTTTCAAATTCTATACTTCCTACCGACAGCAACAGTACGCAGACGGTCATCACTATACTTGCCATTTCCGATTGAGAAAAGGTGGTCAGCCGTCTGTTGGAATCTATCAAAAACAGACTTCGCTCCATAAAGTATGCAACAGCACCTGCCATAATTGCCTCGATAGTCACAGTTGAAAAATCAGTAAGGGTGCTTGTACTTACAAAGAGCATCACCACGCCTGATGCAAAAATCGGCGCAAAGGCTACTATGGGGGTGAACAGCACAGATTTATTCAGTAACTTTAAATCCGCAGTTACCCAGCGGATTAATGCGATTGAAATTGTAACCGCCACATACCTGAAGGCGTCGTTTGGTTTTAGCATTATGTAACCTATGGATGTTCCCAAAGTTGCCCAAAATAAATTTTTACGTGATACAGCCGCAACAAAACTTCCGCCGAATGGGGCAAGTTCCGTAAAAATTACTCCTCTGCACACAAGAATACCCAAGAGGAAATTTACCGCCTTTTCAATAATCACCTTTACAAGTGCGTCGTTGCTGTGGTCGTAGTTTTTAATTGCTTTTTCTGTTCTCATTTTTATACTTCCTTAAATTTTGTAAATACATTATATTTAAGGGCAGAAAAAACTTTTGTCACAAGTTGTTTGAGAAAATATAAATTGTTTTGAATTATTTATAGGGTAAAAATATTATTTTAAAATAATGCTTTTTATTATGTTATTTTTAGTCGCAGACCTTTTAAACACAGGAAATATATTACAACATTTTAACTTGACCCAAATTTGCATAAATAGTAATATTGTGATATAAAGTAACATTCTAAGGAGGAGTGTTTATGGTAGAAAACAAGAAGTTTTCCATATTTGATATTCTGATAATTCTATGCTCAATGGTTGCGCTTTTTGTGTCAATTATCTTTTGCGGTATATCCTATGGAGTACCCTCATTTAATTTTATCTTTCCTATTTCCTTTGACATTGGGTTCAGCGACTTTGGGGGATTTGTTCACAGCGTACTTGGGACTGTAATCTCAATTATCACCCTGTTAATTCCCATATCCTTTATTGTCAGCGTATTGTTCAGAAACAGAAACGAAAAGTTTTTGCTGATTCCTGTAGGTGTGTATGTTCTCCACGCATTATTATCACTAATCTTTAACACAACCTCATCTGCACCGAATGCTGTTGTGGAAACTGTTTCAAGCGTTATCTCCCTGATTTTGGGAGTAGTTTTGGGATTGCTGATGCTGATTGGGTATAAAAACAACAAGTTTATGATACCCATTCCTTTTTTCATTTTGGTGTATCTTGGAGCAGGGATAATTATTTACCTTATTAATATGATCTTCTATTTTAATTTTATTTCAAATAATTTTGCTACGGTAATTTACTTTGCTCTGTTTTACATTTCATACGCAGTTATCACAGTTCCGTATATAAGGGATGAAATTGCAGAGATAAAGGCAAAAAAGTCAGCAAAAAAACTAAACTAAAGGAGAAAATTTATGGCTAAAAAATTTGATTTAAAACAGGCGATTCCATACGGTATTGGTGTAATACTTGCATTCTTTTCTTTCATTTTTCAGTTCTTAAACTTTGCAATTATATATTTTGACGGAAAGTTTATGCCTCACTTTGGCATAGGATTCCCTATTAATTATTACTACCTGACATATATATTTGAATCAGGGTTTCATCCGGAGTATCTGTGCTTTTTTATTTCAAGTGTTCTGTATTTCTTTGTTCCTCTGACATTAATGCTTGTAATAGCAGGTAAGTACTTAATTGATAATTTTAAGCCGGAGTACAGCGAAAAATTCAACTATCTGTTGGCTTTGCCTTTCGCTTTGTTTTTTGCGGACACATTAATTTCATTCTTTGGAAATGTTATTACTGTGTTACCGCTTTTTGTTACAACATTTATTCCGTCAATAATTACAAATGCGATTTTGATTTTATTTTTTGACCTTCTGTGTGTAGTAACTCCGGCACTTGTGTTGTTTGCAATTTTAGTTGGATTTAAAAAGCCAAAGTTCAATTTTATTGTTTTTATATCACCGATTATTGCACTTGTAGTTTTTATTTTATCAAATGTGCTGTCAATCATAGGTAGTGTCCTCGTGGGAAATAGTATTTCTATTGGCAATACGAAATTATTGGCTCAATTCTTACTCTTTTTATCTATTGCCTGTGTGTATGCAATTCCTGTTCTCAAGGCAATCAAGGAAAGAAAATCAGTTACCGAATAACAAATATTTACATAAAAGAACACGACTTGCACATCTTTGCAAGTCGTGTTTTTATGTGATATATAATTTTTATTTAACCAGCCAACTATAGTCCTGTCTGCAATCAAGAACATAATCAACATACACGTTATTATCCTTTATTTGATACAGCACAAGATACCACTTCTCAACGTACATTTTGTGGTACTTATTAGGTACAATATAAGCCTCGTTAAAAAAGGGAAAACGTTGGGGCATCACCTCAAGAGAACGGAAAGCTTCAACAAGCCTGTCTTTTACTTTTCTTGCAGAGTTCTTATCAATATTGCTCATAAAGGCAATATGTTCCCTTAGCATATCAAACGCCCTTTGAGATACAATAACATTATATTTTCCCATTACTATACCTCGTCTATAATACGATTGAGTTCATTGTCAAGTTCATCTACAGTTACTCCTGTAACCCCAGCCAGTCTATCCTCCTCAACGGCTAAAAGTTGCTCTCTCAACTGTAGCATTTTTTCTTTTCTTGTAAAAGCCTCAATATCCATTATTACAAGGTCGCCCTCGCCGTTCTTTGTCAGGTAAACAGGCTCACCTGTCTGTTTACAAAGTTTTGATATTTCGTTGTAGTTCTGCCTTATACTTGCGCTTGGTCTTATGTTCATAAAATCACCCTTGTAGTAATATTATACCTATATTATAGTTTTATTATGCTATATTGTCAAGGATAGATACTGAAAAACTAACCGGACAACCCTTTCGAGTTATCCGGCTCTATATTAATTGATAATGGATAATTGATAATTGATAATGAATGACGTGTAGAAAAATTCATATATAAATGAACTTCTGTTCCCGACCGAATCTATAGTCCGCCTTTGGCGGATTTTGAATACTGTCGGGCAAAAAAGTATTCTAATTTAGTAAACTTTTCTGCTCGACCACAATTTTCCATTTTCCATTTTCAATTTTCCATTAAGTAACAACCCTCTTTACGCTGGTGAGACAAAACTTATTGGATTTATCTGTCGCTTAATTTTTTGTATTCCTTATGCTCTGCGATTGACATATATGCAGGACGAATAATCTTGTTGCCGTTGATTAATTCTTCCATTCTGTGTGCGCTCCAGCCGGCAATACGGGCAATAGCAAACAGCGGAGTATAAAGTTCTGTAGGCAGATTAAGCATATGATAAATAAATCCGCTGTAGAAATCCACGTTTACGGAAACGCCCTTATACATTTTCTTCTTTTCACCAATCACCTTTGGGGCAAGTTTTTCAACATTCTGATATAGTTTATATTCGTCCTCAAGACCCTTTGCCTTGGCAAGTTTGCCCACAGCACCCTTCAAAATCATAGCACGAGGGTCGGAGATTGAATAAACTGCGTGGCCTACACCGTAGATTAAACCACTGCGGTCAAATGCCTTTTTATCAAGAATGTTTGCAAGGTAGTTAGAAATTTCCTCCTCGTCATTCCAATTCTTAACGTTGATTTTCAAATCCTCAAACATTCTGCTGACCTGAACATTGGCACCGCCGTGTTTCGGTCCTTTCAGCGAACACAAAGCCGCAGAAATTGCGGAATATGTGTCTGTGCCTGAGGATGTAACAACGTGGGTTGTAAAGGTGGAGTTATTACCGCCGCCGTGCTCTGCGTGAAGCACCAAAGCCATATCCAGCACCTTTGCCTCCAAGTCGGTATATTTCTGGTCAGGGCGGAGAAGTTTCAATATAACCTCTGCTGTGGATAGTGTCGGCTCCGGAACGTGAATATACAGGCTCTGATTTCTAAGGTAATGATTATAAGCCTGATAGCCGTAAACCGCTAATTGAGGGAAAACGGCAATAAGTTGTAAACATTGTCTTAACACGTTTTCAATAGAAATATCGTTTGGATTTGAATCGTAGCAATACAAAGTCAATACGGAACGTGCAAGAGTGTTCATCATATCGTCTGAGGGAGCTTTCATAACAACGTCACGGACAAAGTTTGTAGGCAACGCTCTGTATGAGCCTATAATTCCCTTAAAGTCCTCAAGTTCCTGTGCAGTAGGCATTTTGCCAAAGAGCAAAAGATAGGTTGTTTCCTCAAAACCGAAGCGATTATCTTCAACAAAGCCTGCCACTATATCCTCAACATTGTAGCCACGGTAATACAACTGCCCGTCTATGGGGACAGTCTTTCCGTCAACTACTTTGTTCTGCAAAATTTCAGAAATATCGGTAAGTCCTGTCAGAACGCCCTTGCCGTCAACGTCACGCAAGCCACGTTTTACGTCGTATTTTGTGTAAAGGTTTTTGTCAATAACTGCATTCTCTAACAGTTTTTGCGACAGTTTATCAACTTTTTTATTTGTTTCATAATAGGCTAAGTCTCTTGGCATAGTCTATTCTCCCATCTATATATTCTTGCAAACAGGTTTTATATAACACATTTCCTATTGCTATAGTTATTTCTAAAGGTTCTATGATAAATGTTTATTTAATTGATAATTGATAATGGATAATTGATAATGATGGACGTGTAGAAAAAATCATATATAAATAAACTTATGTTCCCGACCGACTTTATAGTCCGCCAAAGGCGGATTTTGGATACAGACGGGAATAAAAGTATTCTAATTTAGTAAACTTTTCTTCTCTACCACAATTTTCCATTTTCAATTTGAAAAGGTTTTCAATTTTCAATTAAAAAGCAACCACTATTGACATATAATCAATATTTATCAACAAAGGGGATGGCAGCACACCATCCCCTCTTTAATATTTTTTTAAATAATGTGCCATAAATCAGTATGTTTCATTCATTATAACACATTTTCAGATTTTTTGCAAATCTTACTTTAAGTAAGCACCTGTCTGGCCAATCTGACCGCTGATTCCTGTGAATCCTGTGCCACAAGCAACATAGCAACGCATATTACCTGCTGAAAGGTTACCTACGGAAAGTGTACCGTTAGTAACGTTCTGAACGTCACCTGTTACAGCGTCGATGTATTTACCGTTTGGAATATTCTTGAATGTAGCAGCACCGCTTAATGCTACGCAAGCAAGAGAATCTATACCTTCTTCTGCGTTTGTGTATCTTCTTACATAAGCCATATTACCGCTTACGTAGTTGCTGTCGCATGTGTACTGGCCTTTCTGCAGAGCAGGAACAGCCTGACGGATAAGGTTCAGCTGTCTTAGGTGAACTGACAGAGGTGCGTTCAGAGTTTCTGCAACCGTACCGCTTGCGGTATATTTACCGAAGTCTGTAGCATTAACACTACCCTCCATATAGTCACCGAAGTATGCACGGCCTGTTTTTGATAGAGGAGCGTTAGGACCTACGTCAATAACATTACCCTTTGCGAACTCAACCTCTGTACCATAGTAGATACAAGGAACGCCACGGAATGTAAACAGCAGGTTCATATTTTCTGCCCAAGCCTGTGGTCCGCAACTGTAACGTGTTTTCTCCATATTATCAGGGCCGTAGTCGTGAGAGTCAACGTATGTTACAACGTATGTTGCGTCATTGTATAGGTCATCCTCACCCTTTGCTGCATTAAATGCGCTGCTGGCATCCTTAAACGCCCAGTGCATTGGGAAGTCGATTACGGAAGTGCCGTTTGCCTTGCTGTGGTCAGGAGTGTGGTATGTAATACCGTCTAAGTAAGCATTGGTACTCTTCTGGTTAAAGTTTCTGTTGCTATATGCATCGTAGTGACCTGTAGAAGTTGACAGGTTAGTGCTCCAACTGTCAGTCCAACTGCTTGCAGAAGCATATGGGCTGTCTAACTCTTTCCAAGTGTAGAAGAAGCAGGAGTCGGAAGAACCGCCCTCGTTGTAAGCGCCGTGGTATCTTGCACAAACCTCACCGAAAATCCAGAAGTTTTCAATATCTGTAAATTTTGGGAAGTATGCCTGGTTCAGTGTCCAACGGTTAATATGCTTTTCTGTATCAAGACGGAAGTAGTCAACACCCATATCTGCATATTCTCTGAATGTGTCTGTCAAATACTTAGCGACAACTGGATTTTCTGTGTTAATATCAACGCAGTCACCTGCCATCTGGGCTGTCTGCTCTGTTGACTGACCCCAACCAAGACTCTTTTCGTGGTGGTAGAAGTGCTCTGTATCCATATTGTCTTCTTTCATACAGTTAAGACGTGCAGGATATTGCTCTCTGCTTGGATCCATACTTTCATAGTTAGGATAGTTTTTCTTTAGTACGCCGTCCTCAAGAAGTTTTAGGCTTTCAGCAGTTTCAAGATTGTTGTAATCCTTTTCAAACATTGGTGCTAAATATTTTTCACCGAAGTTACTTGTATGGTTCCAAACAACGTCCTGAACAATTTTCAGACCCTTTTCGTGAGCAGCATCAATTACTTCCTGGAAGGTAACTCCGTCACTTTCATAACGTGGGTCAACCTTTGCAAAGTCGAAAGCGTGGTAGCCGTGATAGTCATAACCTGACGCATTCTCAACAACAGGGGTAATCCAAACTGCTGTAAAGCCAAGAGCCTTGATATAGTCAAGTTTTTCTATAAGTCCCTTAAAGTCGCCTCGCCATGCAGGGTCGGAGTCAGGGTTGTTTGCCTGTCCATCATCCCAACAGTGTACGTTGTTGCCTGTGTCGCCGTCATAGAAACGTGTAGTAATAATAAAGTAGATACTGTTTTCACGGAAATCTACACGATCGGCAGAATCAAGTTCACCGGGGTTTGATTTATACCATCTCTTACCCTTGTACCAGTATTCGCCGGTAGCGTTACGTGTAAGTTCCGGTGTCTGTTCGCCGTTGACTACGAAAAGCATATTGATTTTAGTAACATTATTAAATGTGTACTTATACCAATTATTGCCCTCGGAAGTCATAGCAGGACCGGGGTAACTTGTTTCGATATTCTGCGGCAGACTGTTCCAATAGTAAACTGTCGGAACACCCTTGTCACTGTAGAAATGAACAGTAATTCCTGACGCTCCTGTCTTTTCCTGTGCAGTAACAGCCGCATTTGTTGTTACAACTGCAACGCTTGCGAGCATCAAAACAGCAAGAACAACTGCTACCAACATCTTTATTTTCTTCATTTCAAAACCTCCTGTATATAGTTATACATATTCATATGTATTATAAAATAAAATGCCTGTTTTATTTTTCTAATACAGAATTATTCTTTTGGTTAATAATACAATTTATTGCCAAGATTTTTGTATAAAAATACGGAACAGAGTAAATCTGTTCCGTAAAAAAGCAAAAATTAACAATTATTAAATTTCCGACAATATGAATTTTTCAATAACCTCCGCAAGTCCGTCATTATCGCAGTCGTTCTCTGTTACGTAGTCTGCAACTGCTTTCAGCTCAGCCTCTGCGTTATTCATCGCAACACCTAAACCTGCCATCTGCACCATTGAAATATCGTTGAAACTGTCACCGCAGGCGATAGTATCGCTTATATCAATTCCCATATAATCGCAGATAGATTTCAGCCCCAAGCCCTTGCTTGTGCCTTTTGGCATAACCTCGAGAAACCAAGGAGCAGAAAGATAAATATCAACATCGGCGGAAAACTTTTTAAGCAACACCTGTTCAAGTTCTTTTAACTCCTTAGGCTCACCGGCAATAAGGAACTTATGAATCGGAAAATCCACAAATTCTGCAATATCGTCAACAAGATTAAGGGGCAAACCGATTACCTTTGACTCAATTTCGGTATAATCATTTACCTTTCTGTCTGCGTAAATGATACTTCCCTTATGCACCATTGTAGTTACGTTATAGGGTTTAAGTTCATCATAAACAGGCTTGATGTGCTTGCTGTCAAGATAGGTTTTGCCGATAATCTCCTCTTTTGAATTGAGAATTGCGCCGCCGTTAAATCCCATATAAAAGCCGTCGTTTTCAAGGACGTTTAACTCCAAAGCATAGGGTCTTACCCCGTAGGGCAATCTGCCTGATGCAACTGCGAATTTTACTCCCTTTTCCTGTGCTTTCAAAATAGCCTGTCGTGTTTTCGGCGTAATCTCCTTATTGCGGTTAAGAAGTGTATCGTCAATATCTACTGCCATTAATTTATACTTCATACTACCATCCAAAATTATTAATCTTTTTGATTTTCGTCAGCCATACATTTTACAAGGACAGCCTTTTGTGCGTGAAGTCTGTTTTCTGCTTCCTCGAAAATCTCATCTGCGTGAGCCTCTAAAACTTCTGCTGTGATTTCCTCGCCTCTGTGAGCAGGCAGACAATGAAGTACCATACAGCCCTCGTTGGTTTTTGACATAAGTTCTGCGTTTACCTGGAAATCCTTAAACACTTTCTCACGGATTTTCTTTTCTTCCTCCTGACCCATAGACGCCCAAACGTCAGTATAAACAACGTCTGCGTTCTTTGCTGCGTCAAGTGGGTTTCTGCAAAGTTCAAACTTGCCGTCAGCGCCGTATTTTTCGGCAAATTCAAGAATGTGCTGCGGTGGTTCGTAACCCTCAGGACAGGCAACGGAAATGCTCATACCTGTAGATAATGCGCCTACGATTAAGGAGTTCATCATATTGTTACCGTCACCGATAAAGCACATTTTCAGACCCTCTAATTTACCCTTGAACTCACGGATTGTCATTAAATCAGCAAGTACCTGACAGGGGTGGCAATAATCAGTTAAGCCGTTGATAATCGGAATTGAGCCGTACTCTGCAAGAGCCTCAACCTCGCTCTGTTCAAAAGTACGAATCATAATGCCGTCCAAAAATCTTGAAAGCACACGTGCAGTATCCTCAACAGGCTCACCTCTGCCGATTTGTAAATCGTTTGATGACAAGAACAGCGGATAGCCGCCAAGTTGTGTCATACCAACCTCAAAGGATACACGAGTACGAGTTGAACTTTTTTCAAAAATCATACCTAATGTTTTGCCCTTTAGGATTTTATGCTCAATGCCGTGCTTTTGCTCATACTTTAACTGGTCAGCCAAGTTAAGTGTGTTAATAATTTCTTCTGTTGTCCAGTCCTCAAGTTTTAATAAATGTTTCATTCTATATCTCCTCCAATGTTTTTTCAAGAATTTCTACCGCTTTATCAATTTCCTCGTAACTGATGTTAAGAGGCGGTAACATACGCAACAATGATTTTGCAGTAATCATAAGCAGTCCGTTTTCAACGCACTTTGAGGCTATGTGGTGAGCATCTCCCTTTTCAAGTTCAATGCCTACCATTAAGCCTAAGTTTCTTACGGATTTTACACCCTCAAGTTTTAGTAATTTTTCTTTTAGATATTCGCCTTTTTTTACTACTTCACTTAAAAAATCATCATTTGCTACAACGGATAATATATAATTTGCACCTGCACACACTACAGGATTTCCTCCAAAGGTTGTACCGTGAGTTGAAGGCTGCATAACATTTTCAAGTTTTTCTGTACAAAGGCAGGCGCCGATTGGAAGTCCGCCCCCAAGACCTTTGGCAACTGTGATAACGTCAGGAACAATGTCAAAGTTTTCATAACAGAAAAGTTTACCTGTTCTGCCGATACCTGTCTGCACCTCGTCAACAATAAGTACAATATCATTTTCGTCACAAAGGGTGCGTATTTCCTTAACAAAGTCTTTGTCAAGAATATTTACTCCGCCCTCTCCCTGAACGCACTCCATTAAAACTGCGCAGGTTTTATCACTTATCTTGCTTTTTATATCTTCAATATTTTCAGCATCTGCATAGACAAAACCCTCTGTAAAAGGGAAAAAGTAATTGTGGAAAACATCCTGTCCTGTTGCTGATAAAGTTGTTACAGTTCTGCCGTGGAAAGAGTTGTTGAGAGTTATAATCTCGTTTCTGCCCTCACCGTATTTGTCAAAACTGTATTTACGTGCAAGTTTAATTGCACATTCGTTAGCCTCTGCACCGCTGTTGCCGAAACAAACCTTTGAAAAAGGTGTAAGACTGCAAAGAGTTTGGGCGAGTTTTGAAGTTTGAGGGCTGTAAAAATAGTTGCTCATATGCTGGATTGTGTTCAACTGTTCAGAAACTGCCTTTACCCAGCCATCATCACAATAGCCTAAAGCATTAACTCCGATACCGGAACTGACGTCAAGGTATTTTTTGCCCTGTTCATCATAGGCGTAACAGCCTTTGCCCTCTTTCAATGCAACATCATACCTGCCGTATGTGTGCATTATATAATTACTGTCAAGATTTTTTGTATCCATAAAATTTCCTCATTTATTTTCATATGAAAAATCGCAAATATCCTCACGTCTTTTGAAACCGAAATCAGTCCAAAAGCCCTGACCTGTCTTGTTGTCGCAGTAACAGAAAATGTGAGTTTTTTCAATCCCATCTGTTTTGAGCCTGTCGATGGCTGTTTGTGCCAAGGCTTTGCCGATATGGTGACGTCTGTATTCAGGCATTACCGCCATATGGTGAATAAAGCCGAATCTTCCGTCGTGACCTGCCAAAACAGTTCCCACAATCTTTCCGTTACAAATTGCAACCTGACTGAGGTCTTTGTTACGATTAAGGTATTTTTCTATGTTATCCCTACTGTCCGCAGAACTCAAGGCTCTTTTGGTAGTAATCTGCCACATAGCAAATACTTCCTCGTAATCATTAATTGTCATAGCACGAATTTCCATTTACTTCCCCTAAATTAATAGAACATTGTTCCGATACCCTCGTCAGAAAACAGTTCAAGTAAAATTGAGTGTTCAAGTCTGCCGTCAATAATGTGAGCGCGGTTTACACCGCTTCTGACAGCCTCTACGCAACAGTCGATTTTCGGTATCATACCGCCGCTTATTACGCCCTCTTTTTTAAGTTGAGGTACTTCGCTGACGTTTACAACGGAAATCAGGCTGTCCTCATCATTAACGTCTTTTAAAAGCCCGCGGATATCCGTCATAAGAATAAGTTTTTTAGCATTCAGTTTTGCGGCAATCTGCGCTGCTGCAAGGTCGGCGTTGATGTTGTAAACCTCTCCCTCGTAACCTCCTGCAATAGTGGAAATTACAGGGATATATCCGTTTTTAATGGAGTCCATAATAATAAGAGGATTTACGTGGTCAATCTCACCTACAAAGCCTAAATCATCGGCTGACGCTAATTTTTTAGCCATAAGCATTTTACCGTCAAGACCGCAAAGTCCGATTGCACGTCCGCCGCTTTGTGACAATAGCTGAACAAGGCTTTTATTCACCTTGCCTGCAAGAACCTGCTGGACAATGTCGATAGTTTCCTTGTCGGTAACTCTCAATCCGTTTTTAAATTCACTTTTCTTGCCTGTTTTTTTCAGCATATCGTTAATCTCAGGACCGCCACCGTGAACAAGCACAACGTTAATTCCCACAAGTTGCATAAGCACAATATCGCTCATAACCGCAGACTTTAACTCCTCGTTAAGCATTGCGTTTCCGCCGTACTTAACAACGATTGTCTGGCCTGTGTATTTTCTGATATATGGCATAGCCTGAATAAGAACCTTTGCTCTTTTGCTGTTATCCATTTACTTCACCTTTTTATCAAGTTCTATAGTCACCGTTTATTTTAACATAATCATAGGTCAAATCGCAACCGTATGCCTCTGCCTCTGCGTTGCCGTCCTCTAAACCTACAATAATATTTATCTCTTTTTCAAGCAAAATTTCCTTTGCGATATCCTCGTCAAAGTCGATTCCTGCACCATTTTTGCAAACTTCTATTACACCCTTTGGGGACTTAAACGCAACGTAAACCTTATTTATGTCAACCTGGGCACCGCTGTAGCCGATTGCACACAGCACCCTGCCCCAGTTTGCGTCTGCTCCGAACATAGCCGCTTTAAGCAGACTTGAACATATAACGCTCTTTGCAACAAGGACTGCGTCTTTTTTAGTTTTTGCGCCATTTACGGAACATACCAAAAGTTTTGTAGCGCCCTCGCCGTCTGCGGCAAGTTGTTTTGCAAGGGATTTAAAAGCCTCTGTCAGACCCTTTACAAACTCTCTGTAATCCTGATTTTTTTCTGTGATTTCAGGGTTACCTGCTTTACCTGACGCCATAATTGCAAGGGTATCGTTGGTGGAAGTATCTCCGTCAACGCTTACCATATTGTAACTGTCCTCAACAGCCTCCAGCAAAGCCTCTTTCAGCATTTCGGAAGATACAGCCGCGTCTGTAGTTACAAAGGAAAGCATTGTACCCATATTAATATGAATCATACCGCTGCCCTTTGCGATACCGCCTATGGTAACGGTTTTACCGCCTAAAACCATTTCCATAGCCATTTCTTTTTTTACTGTATCGGTAGTCATAATTGCCTCAGCGGCATTTGTTCCGCCCTCTTTAGAGAGGTTGCCCTTTAGCATTTCTATGCCCTTTTCAACAGGCTCTATGGGAAGAACCTGTCCTATAACACCTGTGGAGGCTACAATAATATCATCTTGATTTACGCCAAATGCCTTTGATGCAAGTTGACACATTTCTTCTGCCTTTTCGTAGCCGTCTGCGTTACAGGTATTTGCGTTGCCTGAATTTACGATAACGCCCTGCGCCTTGCCGTTTTCAAGGTGCTTTTGGGTAACTAAAATTGCGTCTGACTTTACAAGATTTTTTGTAAACACAGCCGCCGCATTACACAATGTGTCGCACTTTATAAAGGCTAAATCCCTTTTAGTTGTGTTTGATGACTTTATACCTGCGCAAACTCCGTTTGCCGTAAAGCCTTGGGGTGAAGTTACACCGCCGTTAATAAATTTATATCCCATAATTAAAATGCAGGGGGAATAATATCAAGACCTGTTTTTTCATCAAGTCCGAAGATTATATTCATATTCTGAATAGCCTGTCCTGCCGCTCCTTTTACCATATTATCTATCGCCCCACAAGCAACTAACTTGTTGGCACGTTTATCAAAATGAATTGAAATGTCGCAGAAATTTGAATATCTCACGTTGTGAATATCTGCGCACTGTCCATCATCGAGAAGTCTTACAAAGTATTCATCCTTGTAGAAATCCTCGTAGGCTTTTCTGATTTGCTCAAAGGTTACGCCTTCTTTTATATCAGCATACACTGTTGCTAAAATACCACGATTTACCGGGAGTAAATGTGGTACAAATGTGATAGTTACGTCCTGTCCGCTTAACTTTGAGAGGGTCTGCTCAATCTCCGGAGTATGTCTGTGAGATGCCACCTTGTATGCGTGAAATCCCTCGTTCAGTTCAGGGAAGTGACTGCCCTGTGTAGGCTTTCTGCCTGCGCCGGTAACACCGCTTTTACAGTCGCAGATAATACCTTTCATCTCAATAAGACCATTTACAACTGCCGGAGCAATAGCAAGGGGTGAACAGGTTGTATAGCAACCGGGATTTGCCACAATCCTCTTGCCTTTAATTTTATCTCTGAAAAATTCAGGCAATCCGTAAACTGCCTCTTTATGTAAATCTTTGTCAAGGAACTTGCCTTGATACCACTCTTTGTACTCCTCTTCGCTTTCTAAACGGAAGTCTGCGCCTAAGTCGATAAAGGCTTTGCCTTTATTAATACATTCTGCTCCTAATTCCTGTGAAAGTCCGTGAGGTAATGCCGCAAAAATTATGTCGCTTTTCTCAACAACTGCCTCCTGATTTTCGCAAACCATATCGTTTAAAAACTTATATGACGGATAAACGTCGCTTAATTTCTGACCCTCAAAGGAAACGGAACTTATAGCCGTAACCTCTGCCTGTGGGTGAGAAGTAATCAACCTTACAAGCTCTGCACCGGCATAGCCTGTTGCTCCCACTATTCCTACTTTGATTTTCATATTCTTCACCTGTTTAATTTGTAATATTGACAAATGGATTTTAATATCATATAATTAGGTTACAGGGAAAACCGTCAAAGCGGTTAGCCTGATTTATGGTTATTATTTAAAATAATCGCCCACGTTCAGAGCTGTTGGGCGATTATTTTTTTATGTACACTATTAGTTGAGTAAGTGATACTATCAAAATGATAAGTAAAACATATTCAGTCATACATATCACCCCCAATCCTGTGGGAGTGCTAACCGCCTTAACTTCCCTGTAACCCCGTAAAGCCTGAAAGGCTGTTACGGCTATAAAAAGTTATCAAAATAACTTTGATTTTTCTGTATTAATTTTTAATCCTTATTTAATAAATCCTTAACCCTTTTTGCCTGAGCCTTTACGTTTTCAGGAGCAGGACCGCCGAAGGCTTTACGCTCCATTGTGCATTGTTCAAGAGAAATTGCATTATACACGTCCTCTGTGAACACGTCGCAAATTTTCTTGTACTCGTCAATAGGCAGGTTTTCCAAATCTGTGTTCAACTCGATACATCTTGCAACAAGTTCACCGGTTGCCTTGTAAGCATCTCTGAAAGGAACGCCGTTCTTCGTGAGCCAATCGGCACAGTCCGTTGCGTTGATAAATCCGCCTGCGGCGGCTTTACGCATATTTTCGCCGATAACTTTCATAGTATCAAGCATCGGAGTAAAGGCAGTCAGGCACATTTTAACGGTATCGACTGCGTCAAAAATCGCCTCTTTATCCTCTTGCATATCCTTGTTGTAAGCAAGGGCTATACCCTTCATAATGGTCAGCAACGTCATAGTGTCGCCAAAGACACGTCCGCTTTTTCCACGTACCAACTCTGCAATATCAGGGTTCTTTTTCTGCGGCATAATTGATGAACCTGTGGAGAATGCGTCGTCAAGTTCAATAAACTTAAATTCCCAACTGCACCACATAATAATTTCTTCTGAAAAACGGCTTAAATGCACCATAATTATTGAAAGACAACTTGCAAATTCTATGCAGTAATCCCTGTCGGAAACACCGTCAAGAGAGTTGTTTGTAACTCTGTCAAAGCCCAAAAGTTCCTTTGTAATATTCCTGTCGATTGGATAGGTTGTACCTGCCAAAGCACAGGAGCCAAGAGGCATTTCGTCCATACGTTTCAGGCAGTCATTAAGTCTGCTTATATCCCTTAAAAACATTTCTCCGTATGCAAGTAAATGATGTCCGAAAGTGATAGGCTGGGCTCTCTGCAAGTGGGTATAGCCGGGCATTACGGTTTCGCTGTACTGTTCAGCCTTGTCCGCGATTACCTTTACCAAATCTTTGAGCATATTGCTGACGTTTACAACCTCTTTTTTTAGGTAAAGTTTAATGTCAAGGGCAACCTGATCGTTACGACTGCGAGATGTATGAAGTCTTTTTCCGTCATCACCTAAACGAGCAGTAAGTTCACCCTCGATAAAGGTGTGAATATCCTCTGCCTCCATATCAATCATAAGTTTGCCGCTTTCGATATCTGCAAGGATTTCCTTTAAGCCTTTGCAGATGTTTTCCGCCTGACTTTCCTCTATAATTCCGCATTTACCAAGCATAGTTGCGTGGGCAATACTGCCCTCAATATCCTCTTTATACATACGGCTGTCAAAGGAAATTGAACTGTTAAAATCGTTGGTTGTTTTAGAAAGTTCTTTTTTAAATCTGCCTTTCCAAAGTTGCATTTATATCACTCCGAAATTTTCAAAATTTTGTACCCTTAAAAAAGCACTTAATGGGACAGAGAAAATCCCTGTCCCCTAAGATAATGATAATGTTTAATTATTTAATAAGACCTTTTTTAGCACGAACCTTGATTGGAAGTCCGAACAGGTTGATAAATCCTGCGCTGTCGTTCTGGTTGTAAACCTCGTCCTCGTCAAATGTAGCGATTTCCTCATCGTAAAGTGAGTATGGACTTGTAACACCTGCGTCAATAATATTGCCCTTGTAGAGTTTCAACTTAACGTCGCCTGTTACGTACTCCTGTGTGCTGTCAACAAAAGCGGAGAGAGCCTCTCTTAAAGGTGTGTACCACTTACCGTCATATACCAACTCTGCAAATTTGATTGCAAGAACTGACTTGTAGTGCTGTGTGTCCTTGTCAAGACAGATTTCCTCAAGTTTGTTGTGTGCTGCATAAAGAATTGTACC
>JAQXSC010000115.1 GCA_029218825.1 Oscillospiraceae bacterium
AGGAGTAGCAAAGTGGGAATTACCCCATCCCCCTTTTCCGCCTTTGGCAACGATTACAGGCTCATTTGTGCTGATATCCGCCATAATTCTGCCTGTATTTGCATCTTTTACAAGAGTTCCCATAGGCACACGAACAATTAAGTCTTCAGCATTTTTACCTCTGCGTCTGTCACCTTTTCCGTTTTCGCCCTTTGGCGCTTTATATTTGCGCTTATATCTGAAATCTGCAAGAGTGGAAATATTTGTATCTGCAAGAAAAACTATATTGCCCCCACGTCCGCCGTCACCGCCGTCAGGCCCACCGGAGGCTACGTATTTTTCACGATGAAATGCTACTGCACCATCACCGCCGTCACCGGCTTTTATGAATATTTTAGCCACATCTACAAACATTTTTATCCCTCCATTCCTATTATAACCAATTTAAAGAAAAAAATAAGGGTGGATAAATCCACCCTTTTGTAAGTAAATTACTGCTCAACAGGATAAACGCTTGCACGCTTTCTGTCTTTGCCTACACGCTCAAAACGCAGTACGCCGTCAACCTTAGCAAAAAGAGTATCGTCTTTGCCGATGCCAACGTTTTCGCCCGGGTGAATGTGAGTTCCTCTCTGCTTAACAAGAATGTTGCCTGCAAGAACTTTCTGACCGTCTGCACGTTTTACGCCAAGACGTTTTGACTCTGAATCACGGCCGTTCTTTGTAGAACCCATACCTTTTTTATGAGCAAATAACTGAATGTTTATTTTAAGCATTACCTTACACCTCCGTAGTTTTTACCAAAATATCGTTATTATACTGCTCCTGAAGTTGGAGCAAATGAGCATACAAACCTTTAATCAAAGGGGTTGCACGTTCATCGTTTGCGGTTAATTTCATATAACCGTCGGATACTGTAACATCTGCATTTACGTTAAGAAAATCCGTAATATTGTTGGCTGTCAGATACACTGCTGAACTGACTGCCGCACACACAATATCGCTGCCGACTTCTGCGTAATCGGAATGACCCTTTAACTCATAACCGATAAAGTTGTCATTTTGCAGAAAAAATGTTACATCAATCACAATTAAGCCTCGATTGACTTAATCTGTACCTTTGTGTAAGGCTGTCTGTGACCGAGAGTTCTCTTTTCGCCCTTCTTTGGCTTGTAAGTAGCAACTCTGATTTTCTTGCCTTTACCGTTCTTTAATACTTCTGCTGTAACCTTTGCACCATCAACGTATGGAGTGCCAACCTTGATACCGTCGTCAGTTCCAACTGCAACAACATCAAATGTTACAACGTCTTTTTCTTCGGCAATAAGTTTTTCAACGAACACGATCTGATCCTGCTCTACCTTGTACTGCTTACCGCCGGTTTCAATAACTGCGTACATAATTAGTACCATCCTTTATTTAGACTCGCTACCTGTAGGCGGTTGTAAAACACTTATAGCCCACAATATGCGGCTTATATACTATAACACAATGGGAATATTATGTCAACAAAAAATTTATTTTATTACAGATTATTTTGCAGTTTTGCTGCTTTTAGGGTGTTTTTCATTAATGTTGCGATTGTCATTGGCCCTACACCACCCGGAACAGGGGTGATATAAGAGCATTTGTCCTTTACGTTGTCAAAATCAACATCACCGCAAAGTTTACCGTTTTCATCTCTGTCCATACCAACGTCGATTACTACTGCGCCATCCTTTACCATATCTGCTGTAACAAATTTTGGAATACCTACCGCTGCCACGAGAATATCGGCACGTTTTGTAACCTCTTTCAGATTTTTTGTACGGCTGTGACAGATTGTAACAGTTCCGTTTTGGTGGAGCAAAAGCATTGACATAGGTTTGCCTACTATATTACTTCTGCCGATTACAACGCAATCCTTACCCTCTACGGAAATATCGTAAGCCTTTAGCATTTCCATAATTCCTGCCGGTGTGCAAGGGAGAAAATCATAGTCGCCTATCATAATTCTGCCTACGTTTTGCTTATGGAAAGCGTCAACATCTTTTTCAGGACTGATAGCCTCGATAACAGCATTTTCGTCAAGACCTTTTGGCAGAGGAAGTTGGCATAGAATACCATTAATTTCCTTGCGGTTATTAAGTTCATCAACAAGCGCCAAAAGTTCCTTCTGGGTTGTATCTGCAGGTAATTTGTACTCGTATGACTTAAAGCCTACAAGTTCACAGGCTTTCTTTTTATTATTTACATATACTTTAGATGCAGGGTCGTCGCCTACCAAGATTACAGCAAGTCCAGGTGTAATACCCTTTTTAAGGAGTTCTTTTGTTTCCTCAGCCACTTGCTCTTTTACTTCTGCGGACACCTTTTTTCCGTCTATAATTATCATAGAATTTATCCTCCTTTTTACGATTAATAATCAACATTACTATTCCGAAAATCAATATCAAAGCAGACAGCACCTGCGATACTCGGATTGGCATACCGAAAACTTCAAACGGCAGATATAAACTGTCGGTACGCAAACCCTCTACTATCATTCTTTCAAAGCCGTACCACACAAGGTAGAAGTAGAAAACCTGTCCTGAATATTTCTGAAATTTCTTACTGAGGAAATGTATAAGCACAAATCCAAGCAGACACCACAGAGATTCATACAAAAAGCAGGGGTGAACAGCCTGCATATGAGTGTTTTCGCTTACCATTCCCCAAGGCAAATCTGTGGGAGCACCGTAGGCTTCCTGATTCATAAAGTTGCCCCATCTGCCTATTCCCTGTCCGATTAAGAAGCCTAACACGGCTACATCAAGAATAGGCATAATTTTCTGTTTGAGAATTTTAGCGGTTATACATCCACCAAGCAAACCGCCTATGATTCCGCCGTATATTGCAAGACCGCCCTCATTAATCATAAAGATTGAAACAGGGTCTTTTATATATCTGTCAAGTTCGAATAAAACATAATACAAACGCGCACCGATAATACCGGTTACAATACCAACGAGAACACAGTCGATAAGTTTGTTTCTGTTTACGTTAAAGCGCTCTGCGGAAAAATAAGCATAGGCTAATGCAAGTAACATTCCTACCGCTATAATCACACCGTACCAACGTATATGTACATTGTCGAGCATTGGGAAAACTTCAGGGTTAATGTTAAAATTTAACCCTAATTTTGGAAAAGATACATTAAACATAACTCACCTATTCCTTTGGCAATACAACAGATAATGTACAGTTGTTTACGTCAAGTATTTGATTTAAGCGGTTTTCAACGTCCTCAAGGGTACATTCTGTAATATCATCAATAAGTCCGAATATATCAACATCATTGAAATGGTAATCAGCCATAGCATTGCAAATATTATCAACTGAATTTAAGGAAGAAACAGCATCACCGTAAACCTCTTTTTTAGCAATTTCAAAGGTTTCTTTATCAATGCCTTTTTCCTTTATTTCTTTAATGTACTGCTTTATCATTTCAGCAGTTTCCTTTGGTGAACGGGATTCACCGCTGAAAATTACCGCATTATATCCCGGACCTGTGAAAAATTCATTATCATAACTTTGATTTATTAATTTTGCGTCATCAAGTTTTTTATAGAGGTCAAAAGCAGGAGATGACAAAATTGACAAGAGTATTTCGGTTTCTGCAATTTCCTTTTGAGTAACCTTATGGGCTTTATCCTTAAAACCGAGATTAAACAGAGGAACAGAAATCGGAAAACTTTGTTCAATATAATTACTTACAACCTCATAAGGTTCATCTTCAAAATAGTTTTCAATAGTATGCTTTTCGCAGGGTTTCAGCATTTTATCCGCTGTTTTTAAAACATCCTCAACTGTCAAATCACCGGCTACACACAGCACCATATTATTTAGGTTATAAAAGGTGTTATAGCATTGATACAGATAGTCAGGCGTAATTTTTGCAATAGACTCAACCGTACCTGCAATATCAATCTTTACAGGGTGATTATGGTACATATTTTCAAGCATATTGAACATTACGCACCACTCCGGAGAATCGTCATACATTCTTATTTCCTGACCGATAATGCCCTGTTCCTTTGCAACTGTTTCCTCTGTAAAATAGGGTGACTGCACAAAATCAAGCAATATTTCAAAACTTTCATCAAAGTTTTCAGTACAACTGAACAGGTAGCATGTCTTATCAAAAGAAGTATAAGCGTTGGCATTTGCCCCTGTTTTTGCATAACGTGTAAAGGCGTCTCCGTCCTCGCTTTCGAATAGTTTATGCTCAAGATAGTGAGCAATACCATCAGGAACTGCTGTTACTTCTCCATTATCAAGGGAAAAAGCATTATTTACACTACCGTACTTTGTTCCGAAAATTGCATATTTTGAATTATAGTCTTTCTTTGGAAACAGGTAAATTGTAAGTCCTGAATCGTGATTTATTTTATAATATTTATCAAGAGTGCGTTTTGATTTGATTTCCTGTATATTCATTATTTCACCTTATTTTGATTTAAGAGTAAAGATTGTATCTAACTGTAATTTATTTGCAGCACTTATAATTTGTTCCCTGGTTACTGCGTTTATTTTATCGGCAGCCTCCTGTGGAGTATCAATAGACGCGTCCATAATTTGGGTGCTGTACCAATTCACTATACCTGTAACTGTATCGGTAATTCCGTAAAAACTGTTTGTTACGGCAAGTTTTGCGGATTCAATTTCAAAATCAGTAATATTGCCCTTTTTCATTTCCTCTACTTCATTCAGAATTGCCTTCTTTGCCTTTTCAATATCGGCAGTTTCCACACCGGACTCGATAATCATAATGCCCTTTAGTCTGAAAAATCTACTTGCACAATAATAGCAAAGGCTTTGCTTTTCACGAACGTTGTTAAAGAGTTTTGAATGAGCAGTACCGCCAAGGATTGAACACATCAGCCTTGTTGCAACCGCCTCTTCCTCAGGCTCTGCACAGGCTGTTCTGAAGCCTATTTCAAGTTTTGACTGGGCAACGTCCATTTCCTCCGTAACATCTTTTGTATCAAAAACAGAATATACAACATCTGTGGATAAATCTACAGGTGTTCTGTGAATTCCTTTAAAGTAATTTTCTATTACCTCACAGGCGTTTTTAGGGTCACTGTCACCTACTAACATAATCTCAAAGTGGGCAGTTTTCAGCATATTTTCCCATGCTTTGTAAATATCCTCTGTTGTAAGAGCCTTGATTTGCTCCTTTGTACCGCAACGCTTTACGCCGTAAAGTTCACTGTCGCACATTATTTCAATAAGTCTTTGTGAAGCATAGGTGCGTTTATCGTTAAATTCAGAGTCAATCATATCTAAAAGTTGACGTTTTTCCTGCTCCATATCTTCCTCATAGAAAGCATTGTTATTAACCTTTGGATTGAATATAGTTTCACATAACAGACGGCTGTATTCCTCACTTACACACTCACCGTCCATTGTGTATCTGTCGTCAATACCGCCTACGGAAATATTTATACACTGCATATCTCCCATTTTTGACACAGAGCCGTTAAGGTCGGCACCATAAAGGGAACTTAACTTTTTAGACAGCGTTGTAAAATCAGGATATTCCTTACAACTGCGTACTAACATATAGCAAAGCAAAGCATTTACTGCGGCAGTTTCCTCTGAAAGAGGCATAAAAATATTAGCGGATATTTTCATAGTTTTAAAACGACTGTCTTTTATACTGCTGAAAATAACGCCCTTGGTTATTTCCTTTTGAGATAAGTTATTCATTTAATCAACTCCTCTGTATTCAAGTAATTATAACACAAGAATATAACAGATTAAAGTGCTTTTTAGAATTATTTACATTTTTATAATAACCAAAAGAGAAAAAATGTTGCTAAGGGTTGATAAAAATTTATATTGTGATAAAATACATTGGGGTGATAAAATGAATTTGCCAAGTGATAATATGATGCTGTTGTCGGTTGTGAACACTAAATTAAGGGATTTTTATAAGAATTTAGATGAACTTTGCGAGGATATGAATGTTGATAAGGATGAAATAACCGACAGATTAAAAGGCATCGGATATGAATATGATAAAAAACTTAACAGATTTATATAAAGTATTGACATTAAAAAAATATGGTGATATAATACAAGGGCTGTAAAAAAATAAATATGCGAGTGTGCTGGAATAGGCAGACAGGCACGTTTGAGGGGCGTGTGTCTTCGACGTACGGGTTCAAGTCCCGTCACTCGCACCAAAAACACAGGGTATCCAAAAGGATACCCTGTGTTTTTGTTATGCGAGTCGGGACTTGAAGCCGACCGTTAAGAAAATGCTCCGGTGGAGCATTTTTAGGGAGGTGCGTTGATGAAACTTATCCCCTTTACGTGAACACAGGTGGCGAGGTGGAAGTTTTCTAAAGATGATGGTACGTCACTCGCACCAAAAAGGGGCGAGTCGGGACTTGAGGTGACGAAAACGACCGCCGCCGGTGGCGGAAACAGGGAGTTTGAGGAAGAGCCGCAACAAGGAGTTTGAGGAAGTGCATTTATGCATGACGCTAAACGACTATGTTGCAATCGGTAGGTTAAGAAAAATGCTCCTGTGGAGCATTTTTAGGGAGGTGCGTTGATGAAACCTATCCCCTTTACGTGAACACAGGCGGCGAGGTGGAAGTTTTCTATAGATGACGGTACATCACCGGCAGATATTACTGAAAAAAGGCTATAGCAAAATTCACAAATTTTTGCTACAGCCTCTTTTTGTTTTAAACCTAACTATTGTTTGAACACTTTTCTGCGTCTATTGCAAGTACAAGCATTAATGCACAAATGACGTCATTGGGGTTATGAACATCAATCACATAAGTATCTGTCCAATGCCAGATTTCTTTGGACACGTTTGCAACATTTTCACCTAAGGAGTTGAGAATATTGTAATTCCATGCAATCCAATCCCCCTCTACTCTCCAGCCGTTGTAATCAATGTTGAATTTAGGTTTAAAAAATGACAGCTCTTTATTGATACAGCCAATATACCGTTCTCCAAGATACAATTCAAACTTAGGCAACCAAGTCAAAACTTTTTCCTTAATGTGACCTACTTCATTACCTTGTG
>JAQXSC010000116.1 GCA_029218825.1 Oscillospiraceae bacterium
CAACTCATTACGGAGGCAGAAGATTCCGTTACCTATGCTCAGGCAAAGCAATGAAACGCAACGAGTGTGACGGACAGTCGGTATATTCAGCCGCAAAGGTAGATGAAATTGTGCTCGACGCCTTGCACAAATGCTTTGACAAAATCAAAGCAACACCAAAGGATGCAGCTATTGAGAAGAAATACAGAACACAAATCTCGCAAATCAAGACTGAAATCAAAAGGCTGAATAAGGAAACCGAAACTTTGAAAAGAAAACTCGGTGAGTTTACAGAGGAAATTGCAAATTCATTGTTGGGCGACAGCAAATTCACCCCCGATGTGCTTTCAATGGCTATTGAAACTACCAAGGGTAAAATCGCAGACAATGTTCAGCGAATAGCTGAAAAGCAGAATCAGCTCAATGACAAAGAAACCTATATGAGCAAGATTGATTACTACTATGAAGAATTTATAAGCTGGGCTGACGAGTTTGATAACGCACCTGCCGAAAGACAGAGAATGATAATCTGTAAATTGTTCAAAGAAATTTTGGTAGGCAAGGGATACTCAGTACAAATCCTTATGGACTCTTCGTATGAGCAGTTTTTGATATAATTGACATTGACAATTTCAACTGATATAATTTAATTATAAAACAGATTACAATAAGAATATCAAAGGTTTATCTATTGCCGTAGACAGGTATATGAATATACACAGTCGAGAGCGCATGACTGTTAATCATGATGTCACTGGTTCGAGCCCAGTTGGGGGAGCCACGAAGGTTCGTAGAGAAATCTACGGACCTTTTTCAATGTAATAAATTAAGAGTGATTAGAATGGCATATATGACTGATAATGAGTTTCAGAATTTGATGGATGAAGTATTAAGGATTGTAAAGGATTCTGAAAGTAAAGATAAAACTGTCGAGAAATTACAAGGTTTAATCGAAAATAAGAATTCTATATTTTGAGGTAATCAATGTCGAGAAAAAATCATATAAAAATTGACGGTATGCTTATCAGAACCGATAAGCAATTCCGACATCTGAAGAATTCGCAGAAAGAAAAAATTAGTAATTGGCTTTATGATGAATACAAGAATGCTTACGATAAAATTGGAAAAGCACCTGATTCAATAAGAAATGAAGAAATAGTTTCTGCTGTTTATGAAAAAATTGAAGAGTGCGGTATTTGGATTCCTTATTATGAGGTTGAAAAATATTATTGCAGTAAAAAGAATAAGTATCGCAAACGGTATGAAAATGCAAATCTATCTGCTACTGATTGATAAAACTTAATAATTTATGACAGAGTCAATTTTATAGAAATATAAAGTTGGCTCTTTTTTTATTTGGCAATCGTTTTAATTTTTTAGATTAGAACGGTTGCTTTTTTTATTTGCAAAAAAATTTGAAAGGAATGATTTAAATGTATTTTACCGACACACCCGAACTCAGGCAGTTTGAAAGGGAGATGCGTCAGAAACCTAATTTTGACCGGCGTAATGATGATAACAATGAAAGCGAGATTGCACATTTCTCGGATAACAAAAATATCAATACAAACAGAAATAAGAAAGAGGTCGGTTAATTTTATGACAATAAAAATAAGAAGTCCCACTCAAAACAATGCAATTAATCAAATAAACTTTAGGAGATGAATAACTTGAACGAATATGAAAGACAGCACAGAATAGCTGAAAGTACAAAGAAAATGTATCCGCCGGGTACAAGAATTGAACTTATTAGTATGGAAGACCCCTACGCACCTGTTCCGGCAGGCACAAGAGGAACAGTAAAATTTGTTGATTCAATGGGAACGATATTCCCTGAGTGGGACAATGGCAGAACTCTTGGTATTGTTCCCGGTGAGGACTCTTTTAGAAAACTTACTCAGGAAGAACTTGAGGAAGAGAAACTTTCTGAATCTGTGGAAGAAGAATCTACAGAAGAATTTATTATGAAAATGTGATGTGATGAGAAAATACTCCTTTAGGATGATAGTATATGGCTATCAAGTATTTAGATATGTTTGCAGGAATCGGTGGCTTTCGATCAGGTCTTGAAAGAATAGGCGGGTTTGAATGTATCGGTTACTGTGAAATTGATAAATATGCAAAACAGTCTTATGAGGCTATGTACGATACGAAAGGAGAGTTATATTTTAATGACGCAAGAAAAATCAATCCAAAAGAATTACCGGATATCGACCTTATTACAGGAGGATTCCCTTGTCAGTCTTTTTCAATTGCAGGACGAAGGAAAGGCTTTGAGGATACCAGAGGAACGCTGTTTTTTGAAATTGCAAGAATTGCTTCCGCTAAAAAACCTAAGTATCTGTTCCTTGAAAATGTACCCGGATTGCTTAACCATGACAGAGGCAGGACATTTAAAACAATCCTCAGTTCGTTGGACGAATTGGGGTATGATGTCACTTGGCAGGTGCTTAACAGCAAAGATTTCGGAGTTCCACAATCCAGAAAAAGATTGTATATTGTGGGATTTTTTAGAGCCAAGTGTGCCGGACAAATACTTTCTTTCAAGGAAGCAAATTCTAAAACTACTATACAAATCTACCCCGGAAAAGAAGGAGAGAGGATTTATTCTTCAGAGGGGGAAAGTATAACATTAACAAGCAACGGCGGTAGCTTTGGTGGGAGAACAGGACTCTACAGTATAGAGGAGTTTGGAATACCTATTAAAGTAAAAACCAAAAGTGGATACCAGATTGCCTATCCCGGTGACAGCATAGATGTAGGTTATTCAGGGACAAACACAAGACGAGGTAGAGTAGGGCATAATGTAGCGCATACATTAACAACTTCATCTACCCAAGCCTGTTACTTTATTGATATGAATCCGGAACCAAAGATGACAGAGGTTGCACGATGTATAACAGCTCGTCACGCATCCGATATTAGTAACAGAAAAGGAGAGCACTCTGCTGTATTTCTGGAAAAGTTCCAAATTACAGATGATGAAGAACATCCTATGGTTGTCTTTGTAGATAAGGACAAAAAGGTGCATATCGGTAAGATTAGAAAACTCACTCCAAGAGAATGTTGGAGATTGCAAGGCTTTACTGATGAACAGTTTGATAAAGTAATTGCAACAGGAATGTCCGATACACAGTTATACAAACAGGCGGGGAATGCAGTAACTGTAAATGTTATTTCTGCAGTAGGCCAGATAATAAAAGAAGTAGAAAAACAAACAGAATAAGTAAAATTATAATATCAATCGTTTCTGAAAAGCGATTGATATCAAAAAAGATATACAAGCCGTTGATAAGATTTTTTATTTAATCAACGGCTTTTTGTTGTTTCAGGGGCGATTGGTATAAAAAAGAGGTGATACCAATTAGAACGCCCGTAAGTTGGGTTGGAAACAAAACTTCAATTCTACCCATTATTTATGCAATGTTTCCACTTGAATACAACAGATATATTGAACCTTTTGGCGGTTCAGGCGCAGTACTGTTTGGAAAGAAACATCCGGACGAATTTGAGGTTTATAATGACTACAATCATAACCTCGTAAATCTATTTAAATGTATGAGGGATAGACCCAATGCCCTTTGTGATGAACTTGATTTATTCAATCTGAATTCAAGAGATTACTTTCAGGAATGTAAAACGGTTATAGCTACCGGTTCATTTGATGACAGATTTGTAGAGGAGGAAAAACAATTAATCAAAAAGTTTCATTCTGAAAACAAAGCAGATGAAATGATTGAACTTATGACAAGACGAATCCTTGATTATGATTTGAGAAGAGCCTCTATGTTTTACAAATTGCTAAGGTACAGTTATTCAAGCAGTGGGAAAAGCTATGCATCACAGCCAATGGATATTACTCATCTGTACGATTTAATCAAAAGCGCCGGTAAAAGACTTAAGAAAACCGTTATAGAAAATCAGGATTTTGAAGTGCTGATAAAACATTATGATAGAGAAAAAGCCTTCTTCTATTGCGATCCACCGTATGTTTCAACTGAGCATTTTTATGATTGTGGTTTTAATATGGACAGTCATATCAGGTTAAGGGACACCCTAATGAACATAAAAGGTTTGTTTCTGCTATCGTACAACGATTGCGAAATTGTAAGAGAGCTTTATCGTGATTGTGCCTTTTTTGATTTCAAAAGAGTTCACAGTATGGTACAGCGTTATGAGGCAGGAAAGGAATTTCCCGAAATTCTCATAGCAAATTACGATCTGACCAAAAGAGTTAGGGAGTCGCCAATACAAATGTCCCTGTTTGACAATGAGCAGGAAAGACTTGATATTAAGAAAATTATTATGGAAGGAGTGGTAGCTTGAGTGAATTATTTAAATTCATAAAAATACCTATTAAAGCACTTGAACAATCAGGTGTTGATAATACAAAGCCAATGCAGTTTTATGCACACGATGGTGCAATCATAATAACCAATGTTAACGAAGAAATTGACACAGGATTTGAGTGCGATTTGGACTGTAATAACTGTCCCCTTTCAAATATGGACTGTGGAAATGAAAATAAAAAAGAAGAGGAGAACCTGTAATGAAAAAGTTAGTCTTTTTAGGTAAAAGAGGAAGAACAACAATACCTCTGATAATGAGGTTCAGACATGATTATCATGATAATGATTTAATTTCATTTGAGGATAACGAAGACGGTTCAATAACAATTCGTCATGAGTGTATGTGTGACGAGAACTGCCCCATTGACTGTTCTGACTCATTTACATTGTATGACATTGTGAACTGCTTAAGTGAAAGTGAAAAGGAACATCTGCTTGTTTACCTTGCAAAATCACTAAATGAAACGGAGGCTAAACGATATTATGCGAATAAAGATCTTTCAGATTAATTCCGAAAAGGATGAAAAGGGGATGAGATTCCGTTCTCTTGGTAATAATCAGGTGGATTCATCAATTTATAAGACCGTATTCTACGGTGATGTTACCGCTGAAAACCTTGAGGATATTTACAGAATATTCAACGAGGGCAGACCGGCAACTTATCAGGGACACAGTTTGTCTGTTTCAGATGTAGTTGAAGTGATTGAGGGAGAAGAGAAAGTTGAAAACGGAACATACTACTGTGACAGAATTGGCTTTAAGAACATTAACTTTGATACTTCAAAGTGCGCTGAAATGGAAGGTATGGATGTTGTGTATGTAACACCAAACCATTCACCACTTCACATAAAAATTGGCAACAGGCTTGAAGACTTGCAGAATGCAGTTGGAGGTCTGATTGAGCCTGTTTACAATTATGACCAGACCATAACAGTTGCCAATGAAGAAAGCAAAATAATGCAAATGCCACCTAACAGGACCCTTGAAAACGGAATTGTGATACATGGACCATTCTTCATTTGTGGTGATGACGGCGAGAATTTCACATCACTCAAGAAAGATGAAATTGATAAGTATATGGGTATGTTTTCACAACCGGAGATTTTTGACCAAGATTATGAGCCTGATTGCGGATTTATAATATTCGGATACTAATTCAGTAGTATCCACCAAAGTTTAAGGTGTAATTCTTGTTGGTAATTGGTCTGGATAAAGATTAGTTTTTCATATATACTTGTCACTAATAAAAATTATTTTTTAGGAGTGACAGTTATGAAAAAGCAAATGGCAATCTTAATGAGCGTTCTTGTAATGGCTGGTTCAACAGTATCGGTGAACGGGGTTACAAATGGGAGTGTTGTGGCAAAAACTTCAGCAACCCATAGTGTAATTAAATCTCACACAAGCCGAAATTCAGCAAGGAAAAAGGCGAATAAATTGAATGTGAAATCAGCCATTAAAACAGCAAGAAACTATGGAACAAAACTTGGTATGCACCACGATAAAACATTAAATACAGATAATGCAAGTTGGTTTGCACCTACAAACACAAAATACTACAAGAATACAACTGAACTGAAAAAAGCACTAAAAGGTGATGTGAGATATGTGGCTTACTTCTATAAAGACTCAGAGATAGTACCAAGTGACATCACCTTTAATATAGTGAAAGAGAACAGCAAAATATATGTAGTATATTGCTAATGGAACAGCACTCACTGAAAAGTGGGTGTTTTTTATTTGGAAAGGATGATATATTTATGGCGATTAAAAACATAACAACAAACGATTTAAGAAAGATGAATGATAAAGAAGGTATAATCCTTCAAGGCTGTGGTGGTGATCCACAGGGATGGATTGATGGCGTAAATGAGATGTTCAAAGAAGGCGGTATACTTCTGAATGATACAAAGTTTACTGATGCATATGTATTTGATAATGACAACTTAAGATGTATGCTGTTTCCATTCGATAACAATGTCCACCTTAACACTTCAAAACTTGCGATGTGGAGATTACAGATGTACCCAATTTTTGCAGGTACTTGGCTTTCTGACTATGTCCCCAACAAATTAGGGGGATTTCTTGCAGAAGAACAACATCAAAAAGAAAAACCGGACTGTAAACTTATTGGTGAAGACGGCAATATATTCAACCTTATGGGGATTGCAAGTAAAACTCTAAAGCAAAACGGTATGGCTGATGAAGCAAAAGAAATGTGCAGACGTGTTACGAGTTCAGACAGTTATTATGAGGCACTGAACATTATCGGCGAGTATGTAAATATCACAGACGGCAGTGAGCAGTCTGATGATATAGATGAGGATTTCAACACAGGGCAGGCGATGAGGTTATGATTTGAGTAAGCAAAACGATATATTTTATAAAAAGGCGGAGTTAAATGACTTTGTCTTATTTTTTTGAAAAGAGGTATTTTTAATGAACAAATTAATGGCAAACAAGATATTCAAAAGAATGACAGCAGTTCTGTTAGTTGTAGTAGTGATGATAGGTACATTTGCTGTTCTACCTGTAAATGCAGTAGGCAAGAGTGTAACAGTAACCTTTGATTACTGCTATGACACAGCAGGAAACATCATAAAGTATGTACAAAAAACAACAGCACCTAACGGTACAACTGTTGGTACAGTAGGTGAAGAATTATGCAGAATCTATGTTGACGGAAAGGACGCATATTGTATTGAACCCGGTGTTCACCTTATGAGCGGTGATACAGTTACAGAGGACGCCTCCACAGTTTGGAGAAATCTTGGTTCAGCAAAGCAAAAAGCAATTAACCTTGCACTTCTCTATGGTAAGTCCGGCAATAGTTCCAATATGTCAGGTACAGCAGGTCAGCAGTGGATTGCAACTCAGCTAATCATATGGGAATTTGTAACAGGTTGCAGAAGTACAAGTGATGGTTTTAAGTGTACTGACAAACGCTTCTACAATGGTATTTGCGGTGGCGACAGCAATACAGGTGTACAGACAAACTACAACAAAATATCAACCCTACTTGCTGAATATTCAACAGTACCAAGCTTTGCATCAGTATTAAAATCAAAGGCAGATACTTATGAAATGAAGTATAAGGACGGAGAGTATTCTGTGACGCTTAAAGATGAAAACAAGGTTCTTGATGAGTTTAAATTTAAGGCAACAGACGGTGTAAAAGTTTCCGTTTCAGGTAACAAGCTGACTCTCACATCTTCAAAGCCTGTTGATAATGAAGTTACCTTTACCTCTGCAAAGAAAATGCCAAGCGTTAGTTCAAATTCACAGCTAATTGCATACGGTTCAAGTTACGTGCAAGATGTAATATCAGGAGTAGAGCCGGAGAGCGACCCTGTGAAAGCGTACTTTTCTGTTAAGACATTGACAGGTAATCTGAAACTAAAGAAAACTTCAGAGGACGGCATTGCAGAGGGGATTAAATTCACAGTCACAGGTACAGATTACAGTAAAACAGTAACCACAGATAAAGAGGGTACTTTCACACTTACCGACCTTGTTCCCGGCACATACACTGTAACTGAAACAGTAGCTACAAGATACGCAGAGCAGGAGAGCAAAACTGTTAAGGTTGAAT
Source organism: Oscillospiraceae bacterium (assembly GCA_029218825.1). GTDB lineage: Bacteria > Bacillota > Clostridia > Oscillospirales > Acutalibacteraceae > Ruminococcoides. Next base: position 7,921 of record JAQXSC010000116.1, read on the forward strand.
TTGGAAAAACAGCAACAGTAAGTTTTAGTAATGTGCTTAAAAAGTGGAGAGTAAAGGTAACAAAAGTTGATGTCGACACAACAATTGCACAGGGTGATGCAACTTTGTCTGGTGCTGTGTATGGTGTGTATGATGACGGAAAACTTATTGATAAATATACAACAAATTCAAAAGGTGAGTTTACAACAAGTTACTATAATTGTGGTGCAAATTGGACTATAAAGGAAATTACCCCGTCAGAGGGTTACCTCCTTGACAAAACCGAATATCATATCGGTGCAGAAGCAAAGAAATACACCATTGAAAACAACAGCATTTCAATGGGCGTTACAGAGGATATTTTAAAGGGCAAAATCTCAGTAATTAAGCATACCGATGACGGCAGTACAAAAATAGAAACTCCCGAAAAAGGTGCAGAATTTCAGGTGTATCTGAAATCATCGGGAAGTTATGCAAAAGCAAAAGAATCCGAAAGAGATACTCTTATTTGTGATGAATACGGCTTTGCAGAAACAAAGGATTTGCCCTACGGAACATATACTGTTCATCAGACCAAAGGCTGGAATGGAACAGAATTCATTGCTGATTTTGATGTGTTTGTAAATGAGGACGGTAAAACCTATAAATACCTCATCAACAATGCAAGCCTTGAAAGCTATGTAAAGATAGTAAAGATTGACAGCGAAACAGGCAAACAGATTCCATATGCAGGCGCAGGCTTTCAGATTTACAATCCTGACGGTAAGCTCGTAACAATGAAGTACACATATCCGACTGTTACAGAGATTGACACTTTCTACACGAACAGCGAAGGTTATCTTATCACACCTGAAACTCTGCCCTGCGGCAAAGGATATTCAGTCGTTGAAGTGCAGGCGCCTTACGGATATATCCTCGACAGCACACCTGTATATTTTGACATTACAGCAGAAAACACAACAGAAGAAAACGGCGTTACAATCGTAAAAACCGAGAAGAAAAACACTCCGCAGAAAGGCACAATTACCGTAGAAAAGACAGGCGAGAGTTTCTCTAATGTAACTTTATCAGGAGAAAAAGTTATAATCTATCAGCCTGAATATTCTGCAAGCGGTTTGGCGGGTGCAGTGTTTGAAATTTATGCAGATGAGGACATTATAACCCCTGACGGCACTGTTCGATATACAAAAGATACTCTTGTTGATACCATTACCACAGGTGAAAAAGGCACAGCAACAAGCAAACAGCTTTACCTCAGCAAATATCGTGTTGTTGAAAAAACAGCTCCTTACGGATTTGTTCTGAACAGTACTGTAAATCATATCGAACTAACCTATGCCGGACAGAACGAAAAGGTGACTAACACCTCAACCTTATTTACAAACGACAGGCAAAAGTTTGAAATTGACCTTACCAAAGTGCTTGAACAAAACGAGAAATTCAACATCGGCAATAATGACGAAATCCTCAATGTTTCATTCGGACTTTACGCTGATGAAGATTTGAAAGCCACAAACGGAACAGTTATTCCAAAAGACGGACTTCTTGAAATCATCACCTGTGATGAAAAAGGCAAGGCGACTTTCACAACCGATATTCCGAGTGGCAGTTACTATGTTAAGGAAGTCAGCACTGACAGCCACTATATCCTATCTGAGAAAAAACACCCTGTTTTGTTTGAATACGTAGGGCAGGATACAGCAACTGTTCATATTTCTGTAAATGACGGTGAACCGATTGAAAATGAAATCATCTATGGCACAATCAAAGGCTTGAAGATTGACCGTGAAACAGGCGAAAATATCGCATGCGCATTATTCGGATTGTTCAGTACAGACGAAACAGAGTTTACAAAAGAAACTGCAATTCTCACCGCTGAATCAAATGAGGGCGGTGTTTTTGAATTTACCGATGTTCCCTACGGTGAATACATTGTCCGTGAGTTAAAGCCTGCTGAGGGTTATCTCCCTAATGAAGAAAACTATCAGGCGACAGTTTCAGAAGATGAAGAAATTATTGAAATCACAGTCGAGAACGATAAAATTCCCGAGTTGAAAACCACAGCAACTGTTGACGGCAAAAAAGAATTTACTGTAAACGGTGATGTTACTATTGATGATGTTGTTTCGTACAAGCATCTTATCCCCGGCAAAAAATATATCATAAAAGGTATTTTGATGGATAAAAAAACTGGTAAGGCTTTCCTTGTTGACGGCAAAGAAGTTTGTTACGAAGTAACATTCACACCCGAAACAGCAGACGGCGAAGTAACAGTATCTTTCACCTTTGACGGTTCTGCAATTATCAAAGATACAGAGATTGTAGTTTTTGAAACTCTTTACCGTGAGAAAACAGAAATTGCCGTTCACGCTGACATTGATGACAAGAATCAGACTGTAACAATTCATCCACAGCCTGAACCCGAAAAGCCACAGACAGGCGACAATTCAAATCTTGGTTTCTGGATTGGTTTAGGTGCAGTTGCGCTTGGCGGTCTTGTTTCTGTGGTTATTATCAAACTCAAGAAGAAAGATGAGGATGAAGAATAATGCACAGGGTGTATATCTGTTCGCCTTTGGGCGGTAATGTATCTGCAAATATTGAAAACGCAAAACGATATGCCCGATATGCGTTAGAGTGCGGTATGGCTCCGTTCATACCGCATTTTTATGCGCTGATTTTGGATGACAACAACAAAGAAGAAAGAAACCTCGGGATGCTTGCCGGACTTTCTATGCTTTGGGTTTGCGATGCGGTTTGGGTTTTCGGTGATGAAATAACCGAGGGTATGAAAACAGAGATTCGCTTCGCCGAAAAGCTGAACATCAAAGTCAGGTATATATCGGAGAATGATTTAAGAAAATCGGAGGTAAAAAATGATAAAGTCAAACAAAATTAAAATATTGAAATTGTTTATTGGTGTTGCCG
>JAQXSC010000117.1 GCA_029218825.1 Oscillospiraceae bacterium
GGCGAATTTGTGGCTCTGTTAGGTCATAATGGATGCGGAAAATCCACAATGGCAAAGCACCTTAACGCAATGGTACTGCCTGAAGAAGGAGTTGTCTATGTTGATAATATGGACACAAGGGATGAAGAACTGACCTATGAAATCCGCAGAAACGTAGGCTTGGTATTCCAAAATCCGGACAACCAACTTGTGGCAAGTATTGTTGAGGAAGACGTAGCATTTGGCCCTGAAAATTTAGGTATAGAACCTGCCGAAATCAGAAAACGTGTTGATAACGCTATGAAATCGGTAGGCATATACGAATTAAGACACAGCGCACCCCACAAACTGTCAGGCGGTCAGAAACAGCGAGTAGCAATAGCCGGTATTTTGGCTATGGAGCCAAGTTGTATTGTACTTGACGAGCCTACCGCTATGCTTGACCCAAAGGGCAGGGACGAGGTTTTGTCCTCAATTCAGGAACTTAATAAAAAGGGAATAACCATAGTTTTGATTACCCATTATATGGACGAGGCTGTTTTAGCGGACAGAGTAGTGGTAATGGATAAAGGCACAATCCTTACAGAAGGCACCCCACAGGAAGTATTCTCACAGGTATCGCTTCTTAAAAAACACGGACTTGATGTACCCCAATCCACAGAACTTGCATATAAACTTATGGGGGCAGGGGTAAAGGTTGATAAAATGCCATTAAACGAAAGTCAGTGCATAGATTTACTTTTGGAGGTGCTTAAATGAGTATCTTGGAAGTAAAGAATCTAACCTACACTTACGGAGTAGGCTCACCATTTGAAAAAACAGCGGTAAAGGATATAAGCCTTTCTGTTGAAAAAGGGGAGATAATCGGAATTATCGGCCATACAGGTTCAGGTAAAAGTACCTTTGTCCGTATGCTTAACGGTTTGACAAAGCCCACCTCAGGACAAGTCCTAATCGAGGGTAGGGATATTTGGGAAAAGCCGAAAGAAATCAGGCAATACCGCTTTAAAGTTGGTATGGTTTTCCAATATCCCGAGTACCAACTTTTTGAAGAAACAGTATATAAGGATATTTCCTTTGGCCCATCGAATATGGGAAAATCACAGGAGGGAATTGATAAGGCTGTGAGAACAGCCGCAAAGTTTACAGGCATTTCAGATGAACTTTTAGATAAATCCCCCTTTGATTTGTCCGGTGGTGAAAAGCGCAGAGCGGCTATAGCAGGTGTAATCGCTATGGACCCTGACGTTGTTATTTTCGACGAGCCTACAGCAGGACTTGACCCATTAGGCAGAGAACTTCTCCTGTCACAAATTGTCCAATATCATAAGGAAAGAAACAACACTATTCTTTTGGTATCCCACAGTATGGAGGATATTGCATCAATAGCCGACAGAATAATCGTGCTTAACCACTCTGAACTTGTGATGTTTGACACTCCAAGGGTTGTCTTTTCAAAAGTTGACCAATTAGAAAAAATGGGACTGCGAGTTCCTCAAATAACAAAAATTATGATTGCCCTAAAAGAAAAAGGCTATGATATTAGTGACGGAATACTGACGGTAGAACAGGCTTTTTACCAATTAGTTGACCTTCTGAAAAAGGAGGGAAAACTATGAACAGAGATGTAACATTCGGACAGTTTATCCCCGGCAACAGTATTCTCCACAGAATGGACCCAAGGGTAAAGATAGTATTGCTATGCACAATAATCGCTACAATATTCTGTACCTTTAACTTCTATGCTTTAGGCTTAATAACCGCATTTATCATTGTGGCTATACTTTTATCAGGCGTACCTTTTAAAATGTATTTAAAGAGCCTGAAGGTAATTATGATAATCGTAATAATTACCTCCCTGCTTAACATTTTCTACAGTTCAGGCACACCTATTTTTGAATTTTGGATATTTAAAATTACCTTGGATGGCATTTTCAGAGCGATATATGTAACGGTAAGAATTATTGCACTTATCCTTATAAGTTCCGCTCTGACCTTTACAACTTCCCCCACAGATTTAACGGACGCCATAGAAAGGTTAATGAGCCCACTTAAAGTATTCCACATAAAAGTACACGAAATTGCAATGATGATGACAATAGCATTAAGATTTATTCCCACCTTGCTTGATGAAACCGACAAAATTATGTCTGCGCAAAAGGCAAGGGGAGCGGATATGGAATCAGGAAATGTTTTCCAAAAGGTAAAAGCGCTGATTCCCGTACTTATCCCATTGTTTGTTTCAGCCTTTAGACGTGCATATGAACTTGCGGTAGCAATGGAGTGCCGTTGCTATCAAGGGGGCGAGGGAAGAACAAGAATGAAATCCCTGCATATGCACAGGTTAGATTATATTTCAATAATTTTAATGGTCTTTGTAGTCAGCGGAGTAGTATTATGCGACATATTCCTGATGCCAATTTAAGAAATCTACTAATTACAATTTCATATGACGGCAGAAATTATCATGGTTGGCAGATACAGAAAAACGGTATCACAGTTCAAGAGGTTTTTCAAAATGCCCTCACTCAAATTGTAGGGGAGTTTTCCGACCTAAAAGGTTGCAGTCGTACTGACAGCGGTGTTCACGCAAATATGTACTGTATCAGCGTAAAGATAAATCACCCTATTGAACCAATTAGGCTGAAAGCCGCATTGAACAGGTGGCTGCCAAATTCTGTAGTGTGCCTTGATTGTAAAGAGGTAGATATTGACTTTCACGCAAGATATAACTGCAAAAGCAAAGAGTATATCTACAAAATTTGGAACTCTGATACACGCAATCCTTTTTTAGAGGGATACGTGCTGAATTATCACTATCCCATTGACGAAAATCTGTTAAATAATGCGTCACAGGCATATGTGGGAAAACACGATTTCACTTCCTTTTGCACATTGGATAAAAGGGAGATAGGGGATATGGAACGTACCGTAAAGAAGTTTTCCGTAGAACGACAGGACAAACTTGTTATAATGACTGTAGAGGCTGACGGATTTTTGTATAATATGGTGCGGATAATGGTAGGAACACTTTTGGATATACAAAAGGGTAAAATTGCCCCAAACGAAATAGAGGAAATTATTAGAAAGAAGGACAGGAGTTTTGCAGGAGCAACCGCACAACCCTGTGGATTGTACTTAAATAAAGTTAATTATTAGTGGTGAACAAATGAAAAGACATAAAGGCGGTAAATACAGTGACCGCAGTGCTGAATTAAGAAAAAAGAAAATAAAGCGAAAGGTAATAAGTTACGAGGATGTTCCTTTAGAGGAATATGACGATGAACGCACAAAAATATCAAAATCCGCTGTAAAACGTATTGTGCTGTTTGCAGGGTTGATATTGTTGCTGGGCTTGGTAGTCTTTGCTATCGCAAATCGTGATAACCTAACTCCGGAGCGTATTTCAAGGTGGATAACTTATGATTTGTTAGGCTCAAGAGATACAGGCTATCCTGTAGATATTGTTGGCTCAAATGTTGAGAAAGGCAACTTTGCTTACGAGGGCAATATTCAATACGTTTCCGATACGTCCTTTGTGGCTCTTGCTTCAAACGGAAACGAACTCGCTTACAAGCAGTTGACCTTTGCACGGCCGATTCTTGCAAGTGCAGGAGATAATGTAATAATCTACAACCTTGGCGGTACAGGTTATATAACCGGCAATAAAAAGGAACTTAGAAATGTCAGAGAAGATGAAAATGATATTTTCACAGCAGATATAAATTCAAAGGGTGATTATTGCATAACCACAAAGGTGGACGGTTACCTTTCAAAAATTACTGTGTATAATAAGGATAATGAAAAGGTATATGCCTACTCATTTGCAGATTACTATATAAACGCAGTTGCTTTAAATAATGACGGTACAGGCTGTGTTGCCTGTGGATTTTCAGGCAGTGACGGTAGTTTATCAAGTATTGCATACGTACTTGATTTTTCAAAGGAAGAACCAATGGCTACCTACTCACTTGACGAAAACCCCATATATAGTGTAGAATACTTAGATAATAACAATGTGTGTATGGTAGGTTCAGATGCTTCTTATACACTTGAGATAAGCAGCGGAAAGTTAGCGCAGGTTGATTATAACCAAATGAAACTAACTGCATTTGATATTAATAAGGACACAGGTAATTTTGTATTGTCACTTTCTCGCAGCGGTGACGGCAGAAAATGCTCCTTGGAGTATATTAACCGTTTCGGCGAAGTTATCGGTGTAAACGATACCGAAAGAAAAATTG
>JAQXSC010000118.1 GCA_029218825.1 Oscillospiraceae bacterium
GTTGAGGATTATTCGGAAGTTGTTACCGACTACGAGTGCTTTGAATCTCTGAACATTCCAAAGCATCACCCTGCTCGTGATATGCAGGACACATATTACCTTGAAAACGGTCAGTTGTTAAAGTCACAGACTTCTGCGGCACAGAACGCAATTCTTAAAAAATACGGCAAAAACCTTATTGAAAACGGTGTTCCCATTAAGGCAATTTTCCCCGGCAGATGCTTTAGAAACGAGGCTACCGACGCTTGTCACGAAAACACATTCTTCCAAATGGAGGGTGTTATGGTTGACAAGGACATCAGCATTTCAAACCTGATTTACTTTATGAAAACTATGCTTTCGGAAGTTTTCCAAAAGGATATTAAAGTCAGACTAAGGCCGGGATTTTTCCCATTCGTTGAACCGGGATTTGAACTTGACATAAGTTGTTTAATCTGCGGCGGTGAGGGTTGTCCTTCCTGTAAGCACAGCGGTTGGCTTGAACTTTGCCCCTGCGGTATGATTCATCCGGAAGTATTAAGAGAGGGCGGTATTGACCCTGAAAAATACACAGGCTTTGCTTTCGGTTTAGGTCTGACAAGACTGGCTATGATGAAGTACGGCGTAAAAGACATCAGAGATTTAAACAGCGGTAACCTGAAGGCTTTATCGCAGTTTACCGACGATATTTAAGAAAGGAGAATGTAAGTTATGTTTTTATCTATGAATTGGATTTCAGATTTTGTTGACTTAAGCGGTCTTAACAAAATTGACTTAATACATCAATTCTCTCTTTCTACTGCTGAAGTTGAAAACGAGATATTCTTTAAAGGCTCTGATTTAAGCGGTGTTGTAGTTGCAGAAATTAAATCTGTAGAGGAACATCCTGAGTCAAAGAAGTTACATCTTCTAAAGGTTGACGCAGGTGAGGATACTCTCACAGACGTTGTTTGCGGTGCGCCAAATGTAAGAGTTGGTATGAAAACCGCTTTTGCAAAGGTAGGAGCGCAAATCGGTGACATTACAATCGCTCCGCGTCCACTGGCTGGATACGAGTCCTACGGTATGTGTTGTTCCGAGGCTGAAATCGGCATAAGCGACGATAACTCCGGAATTATGGAAATTACCGATGATGTTGCAAATGGTACTGACATTAAAGAGGTTTATGAAATAGACGATATTATCTTCGAGGTTGACAATAAATCCCTTACAAACCGCCCTGACTTATGGGGTCACTACGGTATTGCAAGAGAATTTGCCGCACTTTCAGGCAGAGAATTAAAGCCACTTGAACTTGATGACTTGACTGCATACAACAATCTGCCTCAGATTGATATGAAAATCGAGGACCCTCTGTGCCAAAGATACTCCTGCCTACAGGTTGAGAATATCAAGAGAAACGTTAGTCCTGTAAATATGAGGATAAGACTTTTCTACTGCGGTATGAGAGGTATCAACTTCCTTGCTGACCTGACAAACTATTTAATGCTTGAAATGGGTCAGCCTATGCACGCATTCGACTCACGTAAGGTTGAAAAAATCAGAATCAAACGCTTTGATACTCCTTTTGTGTTCCAAACCCTTGACGGTGTTGACAGAAATATTGACGAAAACACACTTATGATTTGCAACGACAACACTCCTGTTGCTATTGCAGGTATTATGGGCGGTCTTGACTCTGAAATTGTTGAGGATACTACCACACTTACATTGGAATCGGCTACATTCGACTCTGTTTCTATTCGTAAATCTACTGTTCGTCTTGCTCACAGAACAGACGCGTCAATGAGATACGAAAAATCTTTAGACCCTGAAATGACAACTGTTGCTATCGGAAGATTTGTTAAACTGCTAAAGGATTATGACAGCGATATTAAAGTTGTTTCATCATTAACCGACGAATATGCTTTCCGTTATGATGAAATTACTTTGAACTTTGACAAGGCTTTTGTAAACAGATACACAGGCATTGAAATCAGTAACGACACTATTGTAAACACTTTGAAATCTTTGGGCTTTAAGGTTACACTTGAAAATGACGATTTCACAGTAGTTGTACCATCTTGGAGAGCAACTAAAGATGTTACAATCAAGGCTGACATTATTGAGGAAATAACAAGAATTTACGGTTACGATAACTTTGACATTAACACCACACGTTCTCCCCTTTATCCTGTCAGAACTGAAAGTGTAAAAAGTGACGAGGAAAAGATTAAGGATATTCTTGTTAAGAAGTACAACCTACACGAAGTACACTCCTATGTTTGGGCTTACAATGAGGAGCAGAAGGCTCTTTCAATCCCGGTTGAGGAAAATGTTAAACTTGCTAACGCTACAAATCCAAACATTGAAACTATCAGAAAATCCATAATTCCTACACAACTTTGTCAGGTAAATACAAACAAATCATATGCGCCTACATTCGGCATATTTGAAATCGGCCGAGTTGTTGAGGGTCTTGACGAAAATAATCTTTGCATAGAAAAGAAAAATCTTGCAATTACTCTCTTCAGCAAATCCGAAACAGTTAAGGACATTTACTTTAAGTTGAGGGATATCCTTGCTGTTATTACCGACGATTTAAAGCACAAGGAATTATCATTCAGACTTTGCGATGCACAGCACAGTTATGAGCATCCTGTTAACCTCAACGAAATTATCCTTGAGGGTGAAGTTATCGGCAAAATCGGTATTATTCATCCTGTTGTCAGCAAAAAGATTGACAAAAAGGCTTCTGTTGTTTTTGCGGAAATTGACATAAACAAGTTTGCATCTGTAAATAATGATAGTATTCAGTACAGTGAGCCGTCAAAATTCCCTGTTATGAACTACGATTTAAGTTTGGAAATTCCTGAGGGAACGTTCTTTGAACAGTTAAAGGACTGCTGGAAAAACCTTGACTGTGAGATTTTAAAGGGTACGAAAATTGTTGACACATACGAAACCGACAAATTCCACAGTATGACAATCCGCTTTGACTTTGCATCCCATACAAGGACACTTTCCTCCGGAGAAGTTCAGGAAATTATGGATAAAATAATTGCAAACCTTGGTAAAATCGGCGTAAAACTCAGAGGTTGATTTGTTAAAAATTTAACCTTTGTGCTATTTGCCAAAAATTGATTTGACAATACATTGCAATTTATGTTATTATGTATATGAATTTGGACTGTTATTGTCCTAAATGTATATAATTGGTATTGGAGGTGTTTCCATTGTTAGATAAAACTATGATTTTCTCACTTGATGATAACAAGGGCGATCAGATTAAGACTACGCTTACCGTTGTGTATAAAGCGTTGGAGGAAAAAGGCTACAATCCTATTAACCAAATTGTAGGTTATATTCTCTCCGAGGACCCTACTTACATCACAACCTACAATAATGCTCGTAATCTTATCAGCAGGATTGATCGTGACGATTTGTTGGAGGCACTCGTAAAATCCTACCTTAATCTATAACTTGAAAGGATGATGCTTTGTGGCTGAAAACAAGGAATTTTCAACCTATAAAGGCAAACCTCTTGTCCGCTGTGGTGACGAACTTTACTACGGCAATATGGACGAGGAATTTGTTATTCATTTAATTATTAAAAGTAAAACTGAAGTAAACGGAGTTCAGGTGGCAGACAAGGTTACTGTTCAACTTATGGCTACAGACCCGGGTCTTTCCCCAAGAAGGCAGATTGTAAAATCCAGCGAAAAGACAGGCTTGTTTGTTGCTATGGACGTTGGCGACGCTTGGCTTGAACGTGCGTTAGCACACAAAATTTAACAAATCGGCGGTTGAGAATGTCTCAACCGCTTTTTTCTTTTCATTATTATAGATAATAAAACAACATAATTTGCCC
>JAQXSC010000119.1 GCA_029218825.1 Oscillospiraceae bacterium
AGTATTTGTGAGGAAGCCGAAAGCAATCACGAAAGCATTATGCTCCAAAAATATATTAATCAGTTTTACGATAAAAACAGTTTCAGACAGAGCATCTGCCGTTCTGCAAAGTACGTTGCAGAGGAAGTTGGGGCAACAGCAATTATCGTTGAGTCTGCAACAGGAAAGGTTGCTCGTGCTATGGCTCATTTCAGACCTGAATGTCCCATTATCGCTGTTGTAACCTCCGACAAGGTTCAGAGGAAATTGTGCTTTAGTTGCGGCGTTACTGCTGTTTTAGGTGAAAATCTAACAGATACCGATGAAATTACAAAACAGGCTATTGCACAGGCACTCAAAACAGGAATTGTGAAAAAAGGCGATAGGGTAGTGGTACTTTCCTCAAACAAGGTAGGCCCATCCTACGGAACAGATACTTTACAAATAAAGGTTATATAATATGGAAAACATAATTTTAACAGGTATGCCCGGATGTGGTAAAAGCACAGTCGGAGTTGTCCTTGCCAAAAACTTAGGATACAATTTTGTGGACACAGATTTGTTGATATCACGTGAGGCTGACAAGCCTTTGCAAAGGATTATAGACGAGGAAGGTATTGAAAGGTTTGAAAGCCTTGAAACCTATGTGGGAGAAAATCTTAAATGTAACAAAACCGTAGTGGCTACAGGCGGCTCAATGGTGCTTTGCGAAAAGGCTATGAAAAATCTGAAGTCACTTGGCAAGGTAGTTTACATAAAGGTTTCCATTGAGGAACTTGAACGGAGGCTTGGTAACTTTTCCACACGTGGAATTGTTATGAAAAAAGGGCAGACGATTCGTGATATTTACAATATGCGCAAGGAGTATTACGAGAAGTATGCCGACGTTGTCCTTGAGGAAAAGTCAAATTCCAAAATGGGCGACAATATTGATGAACTGATAAAATTGCTGTAAAAAATCCGCTACATCTAAATGTAGCGGATTTTCCATTTTCCATTTTCAATTAATTATTTCATCTTTTAAAGAGAATATTGTCGATAAAGAATTTAGGTCTGTGTTTTGTTTCCAGATATATCTTGCCTATGTATTCTCCTACAATACCTAACATAAGCAGTTGTATTCCTCCCAATGCCCATACAGACACGCTCAGACTTGCCCAACCGCTTACTGTGTTTCCAAGGAAGAACTGAACAACGCAGTACACTAAAATAATCAGGCTCACAAAAAATGACAATGCGCCTAATAATAGTGAAATACGCAGCGGCTTTACAGAGAAGGATGTAATTCCGTCAAAGGCAAATGAAAGCATTTTCTTTAAAGGATATTTTGACTCACCGCTAAAACGCTCCTTGCGTGAATATTCAACAATATCACTCTTATAGCCGATTGTAGGAATAATACCTCGGAGAAAAACATTTACCTCATTGTATTCAAGAAGTGAACGGATTGCACGTTGGCTCATCAATCTGTAGTCAGCGTGATTGTTTACAATGTCAACACCTAAAAATTTCATAAACTTGTAAAATCCCTGTGCTGTACTGCGCTTAAAGGCTGTGTCGGTGTCACGGTTGTTACGTACACCATAGACAATATCGTTGCCGTCATAGTATTTTTGAACAAATTGAGGGATAACCTCAATATCGTCCTGTAAATCTGCGTCAAGGGTGATAACCATATCGGCGTGTTCCTTGGCAACAGTCAGTCCGGCTAAAAGGGCATTTTGGTGTCCCTTGTTTCTTGAAAGATTAATACCCACAAACATATCAAGGCCTGTGTGGTACTTTTCAATTAATTCCCATGTTTTGTCTTTGCTGCCGTCATTAACAAAGGCGATTTTGCTTTCAGGTGAAATCAAACCGTTTATAACCATATCGGTCATAATTTTGTATAATCTTTTTGAGGTTTCAGGCAATACCTCTTCTTCGTTATAGCAAGGTACAACTAACCATAATTTATCCATATTTTCCTCCTGTTTATCTAATCTTTTTCTCAAATTGATTTCCGCATTTCGGACATCTTATTGTGTGTTTGCCCTTTACGTTTTTTACTCTCAACTGGGCTTTGCATTTGGGACATTTGTAGTAACGGTGAGTTCTTCCGTCTCTGAATCGCTTGTAGGTTAATTTAAACCAACCTGTTACAGCTTTGTATGCAGGAAGAATCACCTTGTTTTCAGCCATTCTCTTGTAAATATTTCTTGACAAAAATCGGAACACTATTATTGCCAAAATTCCGAGTTCTGCAAGGGAAAGGAAAAAACCTATGAAAATCGGTGTAAATCTTGATACAATAAAAATAATTATGCACAGCACAAACAAAGTGTTGTTAAATTCATCATTACCGTATCTGCCTTGCATAAACATATAAAACTTATTCAGAAAATTTCTCAAAGTATCATCTCCAATGTATATACATACTATATTTTACCACTAATAATTGAACTTTACAATGGAAAGATGTCAGTTTTTTGGAGTATTATTAATAATTGTAAGGGCAATATCCTTTTCCGTCATAAAGGCAAGTCCAAAATGCTCCTGAATTTCCACCGACTTGAAATTGTCGTTGATTATTATGTTGGCTTGAGGGTCAATTCTCAGGAAGTCCGTAACGAATGTAGTGCCGATAGTTATGAAATAAAAAATTACTGTGGCTAAAACAAGCACAATTTTAGCAGGAATATGTACCTTTCTGAAAGGGAAAATAAATTTACCTGCAAAAATCATTAACAGCAAAGGAATAACAGCAACCATCAGGAAAAATCCCCTATCGGCAACAGCGTCAGTAATATTTTCAAAGGTTACCTCCCCAAGAGTTCCCTCTGACAAAGTCAGAAAACTGCCGAAAATTCGGAAGTAAACAATCTGCACAATATACAGTGCGGTAATGAAAAAGGAAAGAACCCTGCAAATATTTCTGTTCACCTTGCTGTTAAAGAAAGAGCATAAAAACATAAACAGGGAAGAAAGAGAAACTGTGTAGAGGAAAACGTACAAATAGTTTATTGTAAGCAAAGTTTCCCCACAACTGAAACGGAGTATAAATTCCAACCACAAAAACAGAAAGGGAAAGTAAAAAATCGTGGTGAAATTCCGCTGTATTCTTTTTTCTACCCTGTAAATTCCAAAGTCGTCGCCGTAATCGTCAACAGGTCTGCTTTTTGTGTTCTTTGCTCTTGCCTGTTTTGATTTAACAGCAGGTGGCTTTGGAGGTTGAGGTGAGGCATTTGAACTGCCGTCAAAAACGTTGTAATCAGGAAATACCTCGAAAATATCATTTATATCAGCCATAAATTCTACATCCTATAAAAATACATAGTAACATTTTACAGGACGTATTTTAATTATTCAAGGTTAGTTACATAATTGTATCATTTCCTAAAATTTCAGTCCGGCAAAGGTTTCATCAAGGATTTTACAGGAGTTTTTAAGTTGTCCGATTTCCTGTGCAGTCATAGTGAGTTCAACAATACGAGTAGCACCCAGACGGTTTATAATACAGGGATTTCCCACATATACGTCATAAAGTCCGTAAGAGCCGTTCATTTTTGAGGAAATTGTCAGGATAGAGTTTTCGTCCTGTAAAATTGCCCTTGCAACTCGGCAGATAGCCATACCGATTCCGTAATATGTTGCACCCTTTGCCTTGATAATCTCATAGGCGGCGTGTCGAACATTATCGCTGATTTTTAAAATATCCTCCATTTTATAACAATCGTTATCCATAATCACGTCTAAAATCGGCTTTGTTGCCAACAGTACCTGCGACCAAGGTACAAATTCGCTGTCACCATGTTCACCGATAACATATCCGTGAATACTCCGAGGGTCAACGTTAAAGTATTCTCCGATTAAAAACCTAAGACGTGCAGAGTCCAATGTAGTGCCTGTGCCGATTACCTTTTCAGCAGGGAAGTGTGACAATTCCTGTGTAATCCTTGTCATAATGTCAACAGGATTTGTGGCTACAAGAAATATTCCCTCAAAACCGCTGTCAACAACAGGATTTACAATAGTCTTGAAAATTTCAAGGTTTCGCTGTAACAGATGCAGACGTGTTTCGCCAACCTTCTGATTTACTCCGGCACAGATTACAACAATATCTGCGTCTTCGCAGTCCTTGTAGTCGCCTTGATAAATATTCATACTTGTGTTTGAAAAGGCAAGTCCGTGGTTTAAATCCTGTGCCTCACCGATAGCACGTGTTGTATTAATATCGCACAAAACAAGTTCGTCGCATAAATCCTGATTTAATGCGGCGTAGGCAAAACTCATTCCCACCATACCTGTTCCCACTAAAACAATTTTCCTCATTACTTTACTCCTTTGATTTATGGATATTAAAATTATTTGCAATTTTTACAAATATAACCACACAAAAAATTGGAAAATTAAAAATAAAGATTGAAAAAGAAAGGAGAGTGTGTTAAAATAATAACAAATGCAGTTAATTGCTAAATATATTGAAAGGGATGTGTATTATGTTCAAAATAGCAAGTAAAAAAGTACTTAATCCGACAGTTACTCAAATGGAAATTGAAGCCCCCCATATTGCTAAAAAAGCAAAGGCAGGACAGTTTATTATCCTGAGAGTTGACGAAAACGGAGAGAGAATACCTCTAACTGTTGCAGGCTGTGACAGGGAAAATGGTACAGTAAAAATTATTTTCCAGGTTGTCGGCGCGTCAACAGAACTATTAAATCATAAAAATGAAGGCGAGTATATTCAGGACTTTGTAGGCCCTTTAGGTGTTCCTACTCATATTGAAGGACTGAAAAAGGTTGCTGTAGTAGGCGGCGGTGTTGGTTGTGCAATCGCACTTCCTGTTGCACAGGCTTTGCATGAGCAGGGTACGGAAGTTCACTCAATCGTTGGTTTCAGAAACAAGGATTTAGTTATCCTTGAAGATGATTTCAAGGCTTGTTCAGACAAAATGGTGCTTATGACCGACGACGGCTCCTACGGAGAAAAAGGCGTTGTTACAGCACCGCTGAAAGAACTTATCGAGAACGGCGAAAACTACGATATGGTTATCACAATCGGTCCGTTAATTATGATGAAATTTGTAGTAGCAACAACAAAGCCTTTTAACATTCCTACCACAGTTTCTATGAACCCTATTATGATTGACGGAACAGGAATGTGCGGCGGTTGTCGTTTGTCCGTTGGCGGTGAAACAAAGTTTGCTTGTGTTGACGGCCCTGATTTTGACGGATTTAAGGTTGATTTTGACGAAGCAATGAAACGTGGCGCTTACTATAAAGATTTTGAGAGAAAAGCATACGAGGACACTTGCAATCTATTTAAAATGGAGGTTGAGTAATTATGCCTAATATGTCACCAAAAAAGAATCCAATGCCGTCTCAGGCACCGGATGTTCGTAATAAAAACTTCCTTGAAGTTGCAACAGGCTATACACAGGAAGTAGCAGTAGATGAGGCACAGCGTTGCCTACAGTGTAAACACAGACCTTGTGTAGAGGGATGTCCTGTTAATATTGCAATCCCTGATTTTATCAAGCAGGTTGCAGAGGGTAACTTTGCAGGGGCTTATGATATTATTTCAGAGTCAAGTTCACTTCCTGCTGTTTGCGGACGTGTATGTCCACAGGAAACACAGTGCGAAAGCAAGTGCGTAAGAGGTATCAAGACAGAGCCTGTTGGCATCGGCCGTCTTGAAAGATTTGTTGCCGACTGGCACAATGCACAGGAAAATGTTGAGGTTAAAAAGCCGGAGTCAAACGGCCATAAGGTTGCTGTAGTAGGTTCAGGCCCTGCAGGTTTAACCTGTGCCGGTGACCTTGCAAAGAAAGGCTATGAGGTTACTGTATTCGAGGCACTTCACCTTGCAGGCGGTGTGCTTGTTTACGGTATTCCGGAGTTCAGACTTCCTAAGTCAATCGTTCAGAAAGAGGTTGACACTTTAAAGGCTTTAGGCGTTAAGGTTGAAACTAATATGATTATTGGCAGAGTAATTTCCATTGACGAGCTTATGGACGATATGGGCTTTGAGGCTGTATTTATCGGTTCAGGTGCAGGTCTGCCGAGATTTATGAAAATCCCGGGCGAAAACTTAAACGGTGTATTCTCTGCTAACGAATACCTGACAAGAACAAACCTGATGAAAGCATACAGAGATGACTGTGCTACTCCTATTGCAAAGTCAAAGAACGTTGCAATCGTAGGCGGTGGTAACGTTGCTATGGACGCTGCACGTTGTGCAAAGCGTTTAGGCGCAGAAAATGTTTACATAGTATATCGCCGTAGCGAGGAGGAACTTCCTGCAAGACGTGAGGAAGTTGAACACGCAAAAGAAGAGGGAATTATCTTCAAACTGCTAAACAACCCTGTAGAAATTCTTTCCGACGAAAACGGAAACGTTAATGGTATGAAGTGCATTAAAATGGAACTTGGCGAGCCTGACGAAAGCGGACGTCGTCGTCCTGTTGAGGTTGAGGGCAGCGAGTTTGTTATTGATGTTGATACAGTTGTTATCTCAATCGGTACATCTCCTAACCCACTGATTAAGTCCACAACAAAGGGACTTGAAACACAGAAGTGGGGCGGTATCATCACAGACGAAAACGGCTTAACTTCACGTGAGGGCGTTTATGCCGGTGGTGACGCAGTAACAGGTGCGGCTACAGTAATCCTTGCAATGGGTGCAGGTAAAACTGCCGCAGCGGCTATTGACGAGTATATTCAGAATAAATAACAAAAAACGGCTTGGGAAACCGAGCCGTTTTTGTTAATGGAAAAATGAAAATTGAAAATGGAAAATTAAGGTCGAGTAGAAAAGTAACCGCTAACGAAAAACTTCTCTGCCCGACCGTATTTAAATTTTTAGTATATATTTATGAGAAACTGAAAAGACATAATTGTCGGGCAATAAAGATTTGTATAATGCAAAATCTATCTGCTCGAATTGGATGTAACGTCACGTTGCCGGAAAATTAAGGTCGAGCAGAAAAGTAACCGCTAACGGAAAACTTCTCTGCTCGACCGTTTTCTAATATATTATTTTAGAAAGTTAAAGTTTTTCAAATTTCTACGATAACAAAACTCTGTGGGCTTAATGTCATCTTTTCCCAGGACTGTACGTACTCGCCGATTTGGTAAATACTGCTCTTTACCTCGTATTCAAACTTAACGTCAACAACCCTGTTTAATGGGTTTACAAAGATAACAAAATTATCGCGCTTATATACAAATGGGAAACTGTTTTCCTCTGCATAAAGCACCTGAAAATCTCCCTCGGAGCCTAACTGCGGATATTTCTTTCGCAGTTTAATTACGTCCTTTACAACCTTGTAAATGCTGTTTTTCTTTCTCCGCTGATTTTCAACAGTAGGAGCATTTTCGTCAGGGTCAACAGGAATGTATGTTGTGTCGCTTTCTGAAAAACCGAAGTTTTTGCCTTTACACCACTGCATTGGAGAACGTGAGCCTGTTCGACTGTAACCGCCCTCAACGCTTGTAAGCCCTTTCAGGTACCTCATACCGATTTCATCGCCGTAATACAGGAACGGTACACCGGGCAGGGTGAAGATTGTAGCATATGAAATTTTGATAGCCTCCTCATCAAGATAGGCTGTCATACGGGGAGTATCGTGATTACAGGTTAAGAAACTGATATAGCCGTTATTCTTGGTGCTGTTGTAGTTAGGCACATATTCGTCGGTAAAGGCTCTGATATTACCCTGGCCGTTTTTG